>NZ_AKIU01000026.1:0-226357 GCF_000282675.1 Pantoea sp. GM01
CTGGCTGACGCCCGCCAGGCCGATGCCGATCGTCAGGCTAAACAGCTCAGCGCCACCAGCTATAAGCTCGGCGAGATTCAGCGCCAGCAGAAAAGCGCGGGCGTAGCGCCTTCTCAGGCTCCGCAGGTCAGCGCCACCAGCTACAGGCTCGGTGAGATGCAGCGTCAGCAGAAAAGTGCGGGCGTGGCGCCTTCTCAGGCTCCGCAGGTCAGCGCCACCAGCTACAAGCTCGGCGAGATGCAGCGCCAGCAGAAAAGTGCGAGCGTCGCGCCTTCTCAGGCTCCGCAGGTTAGCGCCACCAGCTACAAGCTCGGTGAGATGCAACGCCAGCAAATGATGATGGGTGTTGCTCCTGCCCAGGCTCCGCAGGTCAGTGCCACCAGCTACAAGCTCGGAGAGATGCAGCGCCAGCAAATGATGGTGGGTTCAATCAACGTAAGTGCGGCAAGTCTGCCAGGTAAGACACCGGTTAGCCTGACGGTAAACGGTGTCAGCACCACCACCACAGCGGCGGAGTTGGCTGCGGTGACTCCTTCTTTACAAGTTGCGGTGCCACACATCGCTGCCTTTGAGCGTAATCCGCTGAAAGGTGGGGCAAATGGACGGGCGATGCATGGCCATGCGAATAACGATCATGGCAATGGCGGTAGCAATTCCGAAGGAACACACAGCGCCGAAGCGCATGGTTTCGGTAATGGTGCCCATGCTGCTGCGGGTGGCGGTCATCAAGGCGGTGGTTTCCATTACTAACAGCAAAGTGTTTCACGGGGCTGTCGTCTGATGGCCCTTTTCTCAGCGTATAAACAAGACCACAACACTCAGCATTAACTTAACTCTCACTTTAAATAAGCTAAAGACTATCGGGGAACTTTAGATGTCAGATCACACACAACGCAATCAGCAAATCTATATGGCACATGTGGCAGGAAACACAGCGGCAGATATCGCGCAGGAATTTGGCCTCTCGCAACCCTATGTACGCCAATTGATCCGCGAAGCTAAGCAAGACTCGGCGTTTCACCCGCTAAGGGTAAAAAATGCAGCAGCATTAGCCTATCAGAATGTGGTTTTCGCTAAGTTTCACTGTCAGTAGGGATGTGCGCATTGAGAGAACATATTGTTTCCTGTCTGATAGCGCTCTACAAAATCGATATCTGTGCGGAATCACCCGAGTTAGTCATTTCACATGCGAGATTCATTCGGGAATATAAGCCAACCGATCGCGAGATTGAACAAGCGGCAGCCTTGCTTTATGAGGAAGGGGCTATTTTTGAGGACATAGAACACACTTTGAACAAACTGATACGACGTCGTTAAGATAAGCTTCTAACAATGTGGTAAATTCACCTGCACACTGTTAGAGGGATAGCCAGCCATGAAACGCTTTATTTACTATGGGTATAATTTCAAACGTAAAATCCCTGACTTAAAATCTCTGGTTGAGTGTGTCCAAAATGACAAGCCTCCTCTTACCTACCTTATGTCAAGTGAGGTTGAAGAGTGGGTAAAGCAAGGCGCGGAAGTTGACGTGAATCCGTTATTCGCCGGTTGCCAGTTCCAGTTTGCCGATGGAACAGCGATCGAATATGACAAAAAAAGCGCGAAGATTAAGCGTTACTCCGCCGATAATCGACCTGCCTGGTTCGTTGCGAAAAATGAGTACTGGTCTATCTGGCTACAGAACTTCCAGTACAAGTCAGATGAGGTCGCCCATCTGGTCAAAGAGATTAAGGATATGGATCTGGCACAGCGCCGCGAGCTGGCGGATCTGCTGTTTGATCTCGATCTGAAAAAATTATCTTCATCCACAACAGCTAATTCGCATAAAGAGCACAGCAAACCGCTTGGCAACACGCAGGGCCGCACCACCGCGCCGCGCGTCATGGACCTGGGTTCAATTGAGTTCTTTAAGCAGTTTGTTGATCGCCTACAGAACGCCATCGATGCGCATCAAATTCCGACGCTGCAAATCCTTACCGCTGAAGACGATATGAAAGCCGTTTCAGCCGAAGTGAAAGGTGCAACACGCACCTATTATCAGGCCATTTGTGGCGAGAACGTTCCCAATGTAAACCGCGCATCTTCGCTCAATCCAGACATCTATTGTGATCGTCTTAAACCGATGATCGCCGCGGTGCATGAAATCGGTGTTGAAAACTATTATGCCGAGATGGTGAAAGCGATAGCCGCTGCGAATGGCGCCTTTATTCGTGATTTCTCTTTTGCCTACCCGCTTTAATTTTTCCCTGAGTCGCGCTTGCCATCCGCGTGATGGCAGCATCCGGCCAGGTGATTGATGATTGGGCACTCCGCGCTGTCATCGCCCGGGCAAGCTTCTGCCAGTTCCAGCAAGCGCGCACGCATTACGTGTAACTCTTCGATATGTGCGGCAATCTCATCGGCTTTCTGCAAGGTGCGCGCTTTAACATCCGCGCTGTGCCGTGCAGGATTGTTGAACAGCGTCACCAGTTCCCGACACTCTTCCAGCGTAAACCCCACCTGACGCGCCTGGCGCAGCAGATTCAGTTCATCAATATGATGCGCCGCGTAATAGCGATAACCATTATCACTGCGTGATGGCGGCGTCACCACGCCCTTCTCTTCATAGAAACGAATCGCTTTGGTGGTGAGTCCGGTTTTTTTTGCCACATCGCTGATGTTCATATTCACCTCTTGACCTTCCCCTGAATGGAAGGTTTAGGGTACATCTCTAATGCAAATTTTGCATGCAGTCAAAACCTGAGGAGTAAACCATGCCACATACTCAACTGCTGGCGTTGGACGGCTTGTCCTGCGGCCACTGTGTTAAACGCGTAAAAGAAGCGCTGGAGCAGCGCAGCGATGTCGAACAGGCCGACGTCACGCAGGAAGAAGCGCGCGTAACTGGCGCCGCCAGTGCCAGCGATCTGATCGCCACGGTGGAACAAGCCGGTTATCACGCGGTGCTGAAAGACGGCGCAGCCAGCCCAAAGCCTAAACCGTTGACAGCTACAGAGCCGCCGCCGGAGGCGCTGACAACGGAGTCGCAACCGGCAGAATCGCTTACCAAAGATCTTCCCGTGCATCACTTACTGATTGGCGGCATGAGCTGCGCCAGCTGCGTGAGTCGCGTGGAGCAGGCGCTACAAAACGTGCCCGGCGTCAGCCAGGCACGCGTCAATCTCGGCGAGCGCAGCGCGCTGATCCTCGGCGATGCACCAGCCGACGCGCTGGTTAGCGCGGTCGATCAGGCGGGCTATTCCGCCGAAGTGATCGATGATGAACAAACGCGACGCGAACGCCAGCAGGTCAGCGCACGGCAAGCCATGCGGCGCTTTAGCTGGCAATCAGCGCTGGCCTTGCTGCTCGGCGTGCCGATGATGATTTGGGGCATGCTCGGCGACAACATGATGCTGAGCGCCGATAACCAAACGCTGTGGCGCACGCTGGGCGTGATCACTTTGCTGGTGATGCTGATTGCCGGTGGCCATTTCTATCGCAGCGCGTGGCGCAGTTTGCGTCACGGCACCGCCACCATGGATACGCTGGTGGCGCTGGGAACCGGCGCAGCGTGGCTCTATTCAATGAGTGTGGCGCTATGGCCAGAATTCTTTCCGCATCAGGCACGCCATCTCTATTTTGAAGCCGGCGTAATGATCGTGGGCTTAATCAATCTTGGCCACGCGCTGGAGCAGCGCGCACGCCAGCGTGCCTCAAAAGCACTGGAACGCCTGCTGGATTTAACGCCCGCGCAGGCGCGCGTCGTCAGCGATCACGGTGAAACCTTGCTGCCGCTGAGCGAGGTTCAGCCGGGCATGACGCTTAAACTGGTGACCGGCGATCGCGTGCCGGTAGATGGTGACGTCGTCAACGGCGAAGCCTGGTTTGATGAAGCCATGCTGACCGGCGAAGCCGTACCGCAGGCCAAACAGTCGGGCGACAAAATCTTTGCCGGTACGCTGGTGCAAAACGGCACGCTGCACTTTGTCGCGCGCGCCACCGGCAGCCATACCACGCTGTCGCGCATCATTAATCTGGTGCGACAGGCGCAAAGCAGCAAGCCTGACATCGGGCGTCTGGCCGATCGCATCTCCGCCGTTTTTGTCCCGGTGGTGGTCGCGATTGCGCTGCTGAGCGGCCTGATTTGGTATCTGGTTGGTCCGCAGCCGCAGCTGGCTTATACCTTAGTGATTGTCACCACGGTGCTGATCATCGCCTGTCCTTGCGCCTTGGGTTTAGCCACGCCGATGTCGGTGATTGCTGGCGTGGGACGCGCGGCAGAACTGGGCGTGCTGGTGCGTGACGCCGATGCGCTGCAACGTGCCAGCGAAGTCGATACCATCGTGTTCGACAAAACCGGCACCCTGACGCGCGGCACGCCGCAGGTCAGCGATGTGGTGCTTTACAGCGACTGGAATCGCCAGCAGGTGCTCAGCGCGGCGGCGCAGATGGAGCATGGATCCAGCCATCCGCTGGCTAAAGCAATTCTCGCTGCCGCGCCTGATGTCAGCGGCGAAGCGGTTAAGCAATTTCGTACAATACGTGGCAAAGGCATCAGCGCTAAAGTTGACGACAGAACGCTGCTGCTGGGTAATCAGGCGCTGCTGGATGCACATCAGATTGATTACCGCGCCGCGCAAGCGGATATCGAGCACTTTGCCGCACAAGGCGCTACGCCGGTGCTGCTGGCCGATAGTCATCAGCTACTGGGATTAATCGCGCTGCGTGACAGCCTACGTCCGGAGAGCAAAGTGGCGCTGCAGCGTCTGCATCAGCTGGGTTATCGCTTGATTATGTTGACCGGCGATCACCAGAAAACCGCGCAGGCAATTGCCGCCGAAGCCGGAATTGATGAAGTGATTGCCGGCGTACTGCCGGAGGGCAAAGCGCAGGCCATTACTCAGCTGCAGCAGCAAGGTCGCAAAGTGGTGATGGTGGGCGACGGCATTAATGATGCACCGGCGCTGGCGCAGGCAGATGTCGGTATCGCGATGGGCGGCGGCAGCGACGTGGCGGTTGAAACCGCAGCAATGACGCTGATGCGCAACGATCTGCACTGCGTCGCCGATGCGTTGTCGATAGCCAGCGCCACGCTGCGCAATATGCGTCAGAACCTATTAGGCGCCTTCATTTACAACAGTTTGGGCATTCCGATTGCCGCGGGCGTGCTCTATCCGTTTACCGGCCTGCTGCTGAGCCCAATTGTGGCGGGCGCGGCGATGGCGCTATCGTCAATTACCGTAGTGAGTAACGCTAACCGTTTGCTGCGCTTCAAGCCCGCGCAGCGGGAATAGCCACTCCAGCCCTGTTCTTCCGTGGATGAAATCGCTAGCATGGATTTTTGCATTAAAAAGGACAGGACAGGGAATGAGACACGGTCTGTGGCACAGCATCCAACAACGGATCGCGACCCTTTTCCCGGCCAGTTACAGCTGGCCGGCCATGGATATTCAGCTGGGTGACCGACGCCTGCATCTGGCGGGCAGCATCCATATGGGCACGCGCGACATGCAGCCGCTGCCCGCCGGTTTGCTGCGTCAGCTTAATAAAGCCGACGCGCTGATTGTTGAAGCCGATATTACGCAAGGCGCATCGCCGTTTAGCAACGATGATGCGCATCCGCCGCTGGCAATGCGCCTTGCAGCTGACGTGCTGCAACGGCTGCAAGCCCTGTGTGATGAGCTGTCACTTTCACTGAGCGTTTTCGACACGCTGCCGTTCTGGCAAATCGCGTTGATGTTACAGGCACAACAGGCGCAGCGACTCGGCTTACGTCCGCAGTTTGGCATCGATTATCAGCTGTTGCAGGCGGCAAAAGCGGCGAATAAACGCATTATTGAACTGGAAGGTCCGGAAACCCAGATCGCCCTGCTGAAATCGCTGCCGCAAGATGGTTTGCCGCTGTTGCTGGATACGCTTGAGCATTGGCATACCAACGCACGTCTGCTGCAAACCATGATTAGCTGGTGGCTGGATGCGCCGCCAACGCAGCAACCGGTGGCGTTGCCCAGCACTTTTAGCAGCGAGCTTAACGACACGCTGATGCGTAATCGTAATCAGCACTGGCGCGAACTGTTGCTGGCATTACCTAAAGGGCGATATGTGGTGGCGGTGGGCGCGCTGCATCTGTATGGCGACGATAATTTGCCGGGGTTGCTGAAGAAATAAATTCTGCACTTATCCGTAGCGGCGCAATTTATTGCGCTCAATTGAGCTTACGAATGTCGCTGAAAAGCGCGCGATAAATCGCGCCGCTACAAGTATGTGCGAGTGATAACAATGGAAAAATTCAGAAAAAAAGAAGGCCAATAATAATATTGGCCCGTCAAAGAGGAATTTGTTTATGATTTTGGTTATCACCAGCAATCTCTTGCTGGCGCGGGCCAATTCTCGCGCAAAGTTCAGAATTTCGCCACTGTTTTTCCATCAAAACTGAAATAAGAATATTCCTAACAAGGACCAATCATGACGCCCGCGGTAAAACTTCTGGAAAAACAAAACGTCACCTTTACCCTGCATCCGTATGACCACGACAGCCATGAAACTCATTTTGGTGATGAAGCGGTGCGTAAGCTCAATCTTGATGCGCGCCAGGTATTCAAAACTTTGCTGGTGTCGCTCAATGGCGATGCCAAAGCGCTGGCCGTGGCGGTGACGCCGGTCTCAACTCAGCTGGACCTAAAAAAGGTCGCCAAAGCGCTGGGCGCCAAGAAAGCCGATATGGCCGATCCGCAGCTGGCACAGCGCGTAACCGGTTATCTGGTGGGCGGCATTAGCCCGCTGGGACAGAAAAAACGTCTGCCAACGGTGATCGATCGGCAGGCGGCGGAGTTCGCCACCATTTTCATCTCTGGCGGCAAACGCGGGCTGGATATCGAACTGGCGGCGCAGGATTTGTCGCGCCTGCTGGATGCGCCGCTGGCCGATGTCGCCAGACGCGATTAATCGGGCTGCTGGGCGCAGAGTTGATCGATCATCCAGCGCCCGGCCGGCCCCGGTGGATTGCGTCGTGACCACACCACATCTACCGCAATACGCTGTGGCCAGCCCGGCACCGGCAGCTCTTTCAGCACCTGATGACCAAACTGCTCCACTAGCCAGCGCGGCAATACGCTCCAGCCGAAACCCTGCTCCGCCATCTCCAGCAGTAACAGATAGGATGGCGCTGACCACACGCGTCCGGCGGGCAGCGGCTCACGATTTTGCACCCACGTGTTGAGCCGTAGATGTCGCAGCTCACCTAACTGCCCTTCACTCACCTGCTGCAACTGCGACAAGGCATGATCCTGATGCAGATAGATCGCCATCTGCGCGCCAACCTGCAGGCGCGCCACCGCCAAATCCGGCGGCAACTGTGGCTGCGCCCGTACCACGCCGAGATGCACACGACCGGCCTGCAACAGATCTAAAGCATCCGCATCCTCCGCGATCATGCACTCGAACTCGATATCCGGATAACGTTGATCAAAACGATTGAGCAAATTTTGATGATGATCGGCCTGCCAGAAATCAGAGATCGCCAGGCTAAGGCGCGGCTCAACCCCCTGCGACAGGCGCACCGCCAGCTCATCCAGCCGCTGGCTGGCGGCCAGAATCTGCTGCACCTGCGCAAACGCACGCTGTCCATGTTCGGTGAGCACCGGCTGGCGTCCGCTGCGATCAAACAGCGTGAAGCCCAGATCATCTTCCAGATTAGCTACCGCGCTGCTGATGGTGGACTGGCTTTTTGCCAACGCGCGCGCTGCCGCTGAAAACGATCCGCTGGCGACGGTTTGCACAAAAGCTTCAAGAGATTCCGGGGAGTACTTCATGGTGAACCATCGCTTTTATCGATAGGTGATCATTTTATCTTAGCATTTTAGGGTGCGAAAATACGCGACATCACTAATCAGGAGGTTTCTATGCGTACCCGTTCGCTGAAAGAACGTTTTTGTCATGCCGCAGGCTTTGAAGGGTTGGCACTTATCACCGTTGCGCCGCTGGCTGCCTGGATCATGGAGAAACCGCTGTTTCAGATGGGCGCGCTGGCGATCATGCTGTCGACCGTCGCCATGCTGTGGAACATGATCTATAACACCGGTTTTGATCGCATCTGGCCGCCGCAGGTTAAACGCGGCTTCGGTCTGCGCGCTATGCACGCGCTGGGCTTTGAAGGTGGTTTTATCCTGATCGGCTTGCCGATTGCCGCCTGGATGCTGAATATTTCGCTGCTGGAAGCCTTCGTGCTGGAAGTGGCGTTCTTTCTGTTCTTCCTGCCCTACACCATGCTCTACAACTGGGTGTGGGATAAATTGCGCCACCGTTGGGTGACGCAGAAATCCTGTCAGGCTTGATGCCTCTCTGAAAACCGGTCGCCATGAAGGCCGACCCTACGGCCCAGGTGCGCAATCATGCGCACCTGGCCATCAACGTTCAATGTTGCTGCGCGGCGCGCGGCCAAATCCACGCCAGAATCATCTGCGGATAGCTTGGTTTCCGCTGCTTCTCCTGCGCTTTGTTGCGCTCCTCAATCTGCGCTTCCGTCAGATGCACGATGCCGGTTGGCGCAAAGTCGGCAATCTTCAACGGAGAATGCTGGCTAACAAATTCGCGCAGCACATCGGCATCGCGCAGCCCGCTATTGCTGAAACCGGCATGGGTTTCGATGTTCGGATAACCGTCGCCGCCGCTGGCGTTGAAGCTGTTGGTCGCCATGCGATAAGTTTTATCCTTTTGCAGCGCCTCGCCGTTGATCTTCACATCGCTCACGCCTTTGCCATCCGCTACCAAACTGATGTTGGTGAACTGCGCGAAGCCACCTGAGTCCACTTTGATATTGGCCACTGTCGCCAGATAGTTCAGCAACTCATTGCCGGTCAGCGTGACCGATACCACCTGATTGCCGAACGGCTGCACCTGCAGCAGATCGCGCCAGCTCAGATTACCCTGCGCCAGTGAAGTGCGAATGCCGCCACCGCTCATCACGGCAAAGTCCGCTTTGGTCGCATCCATCTGCGCGCGCAAAATCAGCTGACCGAGGTTGGTTTGTTCAAATCGCACCTTGTCGCGTTCGCCAACGAATACGCCATCGCTGCTGCCGACTTTCACATCCAGCTTCTTGCCGGCACGCAGTTGATAAGGGGTTAACAGCTTCATCATCGCGCTGTTTTTCGGGATCTCCTCCTGCCAGGTGAGCCAGGATTCGCTGCCGTCGAGGTTCTTCACTTTATGTTTCAGATTCACCGGGATCAGCTGGTAATTCTCCAGCGTCAGCTCGCCATTACGAAAGGTGAAGTCACCACGTCCAACGAATTTGCCCCACTCCTTCGCCTGCATGATCCACACGCCATTCTGGCGATCCGGCTGGCACGGTTGGCCCGGCTGATAATCTTTTACGCTGACGTTCTCTTTCTCCATGCACACCGCATCCTGCGAATGGCCGCCGATGATCACATTGAGGGTGCCGGGCGGCAGGCTGCGTGCCAGCTCAACGTCGCCTGGCGCATTGCTACCGTGCTGACCGTCGTCGTAATGACCCATATGCGTTAGTGCGATAATGACGTCAGGTTTTTCACTGGCGCGCAGTTCCGCCACCGCTTTCTCGGTCTCTTTCACCGGATCGCGGATATCGATGGCGGCGATATTCTCCGGATTGGAGATGCGCAGCGTGTCGGTGGTGGTCAGGCCGATTACCGCGATCTTTAGCCCCATGCGATTAAAGGTCGCCCACGGCTTAAATAAGCGCGTGTCGGTGCCTTTTTGATAGATGTTGGCCGAAAGGAACGGAAACTTGGCCCACTTCTGCTGCTTCTGCAGCACGCTGAGTGGTTTATCAAATTCGTGGTTGCCCAACGCCATGGCGTCATAGCCGACCAGATTCATGCCGCGAATATCCGGCTCCGCATCCAGCATATCTGACTCTGGCACGCCGGTGTTCACATCGCCCGCTGAGAGAATCAGCGCACCACCGCCTTTAGCCTGCACATCATAACGCTGTTGATCCATCAAGGTTTTCTGTGCCGCCAGGCCATATTCGCCCTGAGCGTTAGTCCAGTAACGACCGTGATGATCGTTGGTGTGCAAAATGCTGAAACGATAACTGCGATCCGTTTGCCACGCCTGCGCCAGCATCGGCAGCAGTAACACTAACAGCGCCAGCCAGCGCCCTTTTCGCGGTGATAAAAACAATGCCGATCTCCTTATTCTGCGTTTTTCCACTGAGCGGTGGACTTAATCTGCGTTTTCGCCCTTCTGTGTCGCACAGATGACTCATTAACTCAAGATGAAAGACGTTTTACGTGGATCAGCTTGCAACGATCTGCTGCTCATCACCAGAATCTAATCTGCCATCCACCGTCCAAATCCTGGCCTGGTCACCCGTTATCCCCTTTATGACGGCTTTATCTGTGATAACCACTTTCCCTAAGCCCCTTTCACAGGGCAACTATTTTTCCTCATCGCCCTTCATTCTGCGTATTTGCAGCCGATATAGTGAGATAACTGATGAAAATGAAGCTTCAGCTGCGTTTTTGTCTCATTTTTTCAATTTACTGGTCTTTTACCGCTCAAATGTTTAAACGCGGTGAGCGATTGTGCATTACACTAGGTTGTTACAAGCGGATACATTTGCACACAAGGAGACAGGCATGCATCACACCACACCGTTGATCACTACCATTGTCGGGGGGCTGGTCCTCGCATTTCTCCTTGGTATGCTGGCAAACCGCCTGCGCATCTCACCGCTGGTCGGTTACTTATTGGCTGGCGTGCTGGCCGGCCCTTTCACGCCAGGCTTTGTCGCAGATACTAACCTTGCACCAGAACTGGCTGAACTCGGCGTGATTCTGCTGATGTTTGGCGTCGGTTTGCACTTCTCGCTGAAGGATTTGATGTCGGTAAAGTCCATCGCCATTCCTGGCGCCATCGCGCAAATTGCCGTGGCGACGCTGCTGGGAATGGGACTTTCCTGGACCATGGGCTGGTCGTGGATGACCGGTCTGGTATTTGGCCTGTGTCTTTCTACCGCCAGTACCGTGGTGCTGCTGCGGGCGCTTGAAGAACGACAACTGATTGATAGCCAGCGCGGACAAATCGCCATTGGCTGGTTAATCGTAGAAGATTTAGTGATGGTGCTAACGCTGGTGCTGCTGCCCGCCATCGCCGGCATGCTGGAACAGGGCAACGCCAGCCCAACTCTGCTGCTGTGGGATCTGCTGCTGACCATCGGCAAAGTCGTCGCCTTTATGGTGCTGATGATGGTGGTAGGCCGCCGCGTCGTGCCATGGATTCTCGCCAAGAGTGCCGCTACCGGTTCGCGTGAGCTATTTACCCTTGCGGTACTGGCGCTGGCGCTTGGTATCGCCTTTGGTGCGGTCGAATTCTTTGATGTCTCCTTCGCGCTTGGCGCCTTCTTTGCCGGCATGGTATTGAATGAATCTGAACTCAGCCACCGCGCCGCCCACGATACCTTGCCGCTGCGCGACGCCTTCGCCGTGCTGTTCTTTGTTTCAGTCGGCATGCTGTTTGATCCGATGATCCTGATTGAGCAGCCGCTGGCGGTACTTGGCGCGCTGGCGATTATCGTGCTGGGCAAATCGATTGCCGCCTGGCTGCTGGTGACGCTGCTGGGTCATTCCCGTCGTACCGCAATGACCATTTCAGTGAGCCTGGCGCAGATTGGTGAATTCGCCTTTATCCTCGCCGGCCTCGGTATCTCGCTGGGTATGCTGAGCGACGAAGGTCGCAATCTGGTGCTGGCGGCGGCGATTCTCTCCATCATGCTTAACCCGATTCTGTTTACCCTTCTGGAACGCTATCTCGATAAAACCGAGACTATGGAAGAGCAGACGCTGGAAGAAGCCATTGAAGAGGAGAAGCAAATTCCGGTGGATATCTGTAACCACGCCGTGCTGGTCGGCTATGGCCGCGTTGGCAGCCTGCTGGGACAAAAGCTGATGGAAGCGGATGTGCCGCTGGTGGTGGTGGAAAACTCCCGTCCACGCGTTGAAGCGCTGCGCGAGCAAGGCATCAAAGCGGTACTGGGCAATGCAGCACGCGTCGATACCATGGAGTTAGCGCGTCTCGATTGCGCCCGCTGGCTGCTGCTGACCATTCCGAATGGCTATGAAGCCGGTGAAGTGGTCACCGCCGCACGTGAGAAGCGTCCGGACATTGAGATCATCGCACGTGCGCATTATGACGATGAGGTGACCTACATTATGGAGCGCGGCGCCAATCGTGTGGTGATGGGCGAACGTGAAATCGCTAACAGCATGTTGCACGTGCTGGAAGAAGAGATTGCGCAGAACCCGATTGTGCGTGAGTGCCCGATTTAAATTTGTGCGGTCTTAGGCCAGGTCGCCATTAATGGCGACCCTACCGGCGTCAGGTGCGCATTAATGCGCACCGATGCCACCCTCAACGATCCCAATACGACTCTTCTAAACTGTCTTCCCGCTCCGGCAGACCGCGCGTCAGACGCGGTGAATGCTGGTTCAACACCTGATAACTCACCCGGTTCGCATATTTACACACTTGTGCCAGCGACGAATATGTCAGGTATTCACGGCCATGTTTGCTGGAGTTAGGCACCTTCTGGCGATGGAAGTTGTTGGCGGTGATGTCATGCAGCAGCGCTGCCAGTGCGCCATCGCCCGCGCCGTTGGTGTTCATGATCTTCTCCGGCCCGCCCATATACGGCGCGATATGCGAGAAGATGCGCAGCGGCTGCTGGCAATCTTTATGGCGCATCGCGCGACTAAATTCATACTGGTTGAATTCGGCCAGCGCGCCTGGCAGCAGCGGATGATTGGTTTTGCGTTTGAACTCGTCTTCGGTGAATCCGGCCATGTACAAACCGGTCGGCCCGGCGGTGCACAGCACTAAATCCACCCAATCCAGCGCCATGTTCGATGCCAGCAACGGGTCTTGCTCACCGGTCAGCGCGAAAGCCTCTTCTTCATTCATCGCGACGATCGAGACGTGATCGCGCAGGAAATCGCGCCAGAATTGCGGGTTATCCTGAATCACATATTTAGTACCGAGCGTCAGCACCACCGGCACATTGTGTTTCTTCGCATATTCGATGGCGCGCAAGGTCGCTTCCGGCATCGGTTCGCCCGGCTGGCAGCGCACCAGATAAGAGGTCAACACCAGCGCCGACGCCCCCGCAATCACCTCTTCCGGGATGTTGTTAGCATGCAGCTGATTCATTAAACCAGGGCTGATGGCGAAGGTGCGTTCGCCCTGCTCGCCAATCAGCGTGAAGCAGCGGCCAATGGCGCCATCAACGCCCTGCAGGAAGTTGAGATCCATGCGGCTGGAGGTATTGCACAGATAGCGATAGGCGTAGCCGCCGATCTGGATGTTGTTACACATTACGCCCAGCAGTACAGAGCGATCATCGGCGAGAACGGAGTAGTTGTGTAAGGTATTGCCGATGGTGCCGCCGGCAAACTGATGGCTGATGAGCTCTTCACGCATGAGTTCGTTGTAGAGGGCCTCAGCGGTGGCATCGTCGATCACTAGCGAGTGACCGGCACTGAGACCGTAACGTTGCAAAAAGTCATCGTCGACTTTGGCTTCGATATCCACCAGCGTCTGGTCGATACCCACCACCCAACTGCCCTCTTCCTGCTCTTGCTGCGTAGCTTGCAGCAGCGGATCGCGCGCGTTGACGGGGAAATAGTGTTTGGATTTGCGTTTGCCGGGAAATTTCATCGAGAGTGCCGTCAGGGAAAATCAGGCAGAGAATGATATCACACTCTCTGCCACACCCTTAACGGCGCGCGTTGACCAACTGCACCATCATTTCAATGTGCTCAGCATCGTCGTTGAGCGCCGGAATGTACTCGAACTTTTCGCCGCCGGCATGCAGGAAGATCTCGCAGTTCTCCCCGCTAATCTCCTCCAGCGTTTCGAGGCAATCTGCGGCAAAGCCTGGACTCATCACCTGCACGTGCTTGATGCCTTTCGCCGGCAAACTCTTCATGGTTTCGTCGGTATACGGCGTCAGCCACGGCTCGCGGCCAAAGCGCGACTGGAAGGTCATCATGATCTTATGCGGTGCAATGCCTAAGGCCGCCGCCAGCGCAGCAGTGGTGTCTTTGCAGCGCTGCGGATAATCATCGCCTTCATTGGCGAAACGCTGCGGAATGCCGTGATACGACAGCACCAGCAGATCCGGTTCGCCATGCTGCGCGAAGGAGCGCTCCACCGAGGCTTTCAACGCGGCGATGTAGGCCGGATGTTCCGCATAATCGCGAATAAACGCCACTTCCGGCAGTGAACGCAGCGGTTTGAAACTGGTGGCTAATCCATCCCACACCGCCGCAACCGTCGAACAGGAGAACTGTGGATAGAGCGGCAGCACGATGAGTTTATTGACGCCCTGCGCCAGCAGACGCTGCAGGGCGCTATCCAGGCTGGGCTGGCCGTAGCTCATGCCAAGTTCAACCGGCATATCTAAACGCTGCGCTAAGGCTTCACGCTGACGCTTGCTGAACACCATCAGCGGCGAGCCTTCCTCCATCCACACCGAGGCATAGAGTTTCGAAACGCGCGGCGATCGGAATGGCACAATGATGAAATTGAGAATCGGCCACCACAATAAGCGTGGCGTATCGACCACACGTGGATCGCCGAGGAACTGTTTTAGATAGCGCTTAACCGCAGGTGTGGTGGGTGCGTCTGGCGTGCCTAAATTAACCAGCAAAACCCCGGGCTTTTCTTGCCTCATTGTATTTCCTTGATGTCGAAACGAATGGGTCAAATGCAAAATCAGGGGGAAATTGTAGCGGAAATCGTGGGAGGGGAAAGCAATTGCTGCAAAAGGGCCGGACAACCGGCCCCAGAACGCCTTAGCCGAGGATCGTGGCCAATTGCGTGCTCACTTCAGCGACCGGGCGGGTGCCGTCGATTTTGTGATATTCGGTGTTGCCGTCCTGCGCTTCTTTGCCGTAGTAGGCAATCAGCGGCGCGGTCAGTTGATGGTACTCCACCAGACGCTTACGCACGGTCTCTTCCTGGTCATCTTTACGCGTGGTCAGCTCTTCGCCGGTCAGGTCATCTTTACCTGCCACTTTCGGTGGATTGTAGGTGACGTGATAAACGCGGCCAGATGGCGTATGTACGCGACGACCGACAATACGATCCACAATCAGCTCGTCCGGAACAGCAAACTCCAGCACGTAGTCAACCTTGATGCCCGCTTCTTTCATGGCATCAGCCTGCGGGATAGTGCGTGGGAAGCCATCGAGCAGGAAACCGTTTTTGCAGTCTTCCTGCGCGATACGCTCTTTAACCAGCGCAATCACTAACTCGTCAGTCACCAGTTTACCGGCATCCATGATCGCTTTAGCCTGTTGGCCCAGTTCGGTGCCTGCTTTCACTGCCGCACGCAGCATGTCACCCGTGGAGATTTGCGGAATACCGTACTTCTCCATGATAAATTGAGCCTGAGTGCCTTTACCTGCGCCCGGAGCTCCGAGCAGAATAATACGCATTGCGTAATTCCCCTTGCGAATTGCATTGTTCAATCTGAGAAGGCGAAGAACATACCATTATGACCCGCGCACCACAAGGAAACGGGCGTGCTTGCCATGAAAGGTCTACTTTGACCTGCTTTGTCAGCGAATACCAGCAGAGTGCCTGTTTTTAAGAATTACGGCTAAGCATCAGCACGTCCTTCAGGCGCTTTTTTAAGGTCGGCGTGACGTTGAGATGTTTGTTTACGCCGCCGCGCACATTGGCCCGCAGCCGCAAACGGCCCTGCTGTGGCAGAACCTGAATATCCTGCGGTAATGCATGAGCATTGAGACCGCTCGGCAGCGGAAAAAGCGCAAAGGGTAAACCCGGTTGCTGAATAGAGTGCAATATAAAGGGCGAGTCGAGCGCGATATTCTCCACCATAGCAATGTTGAAGGGCCGCCACTCGCTATCATCCATTAATTCAAGTGCCTGTTCCGGCGCCTCGCCTAGCGCTAATCCCTGCTCAAACAGCCGCAGCTCGCTGCGTACCAGCGTACTGAAATCTGCGGTGCGCAGCGCGATCATCACCAGGTCACCACAAAGCGCAGCATGCCTGTCGAGGCGCGCAACAAACAGCCGCGCATCGCTAATTAAGCGCTTATGCAGCTGCGTAGCAAACGACTCCGACGCATCGGTAACGCCCTGGCTTTGACATTCGCTCAGTGCGCGTACCCGGCCCTGCTGCATATCAACGTGCTCCACCAGCGCAATATTGCCCGCCATCATCGGCAAGGTGGGCAACACGCTGAGTTCACTGACCGGATATTGCGAGGCATAGCGGGTTTGATTACGCGCCTGCTCCTGACGAAGAAAGAGCTGGGAAAGCAGCACCCGTGCAATATGCAAAGAGGGGGCGAAGAAGATATCGTAGTTTTCAAGCCGGTAATGACGAGACAGCAAGCCGCGAAGCTTATCGCGCGCCGCCGCCGCCCTGGCAGTAGCAAGTTGTGGAGCCATCGCGTGACATTTCTCTGGTTATTGTGCTGTGTGCGGGAAGTGAAGCGTGGCGGTGATTTCGGCGTAAAACACAGAGAAGCTCAGCCGTCAACCCGCCATAATCTGGGGGAAAGGTTAAGCCAATGCGGCTGGACATTAAAATGATATAAACTGACAATCCCTGTTAGGTTTTTACACAAGGGACGAGTATGACCGCGCTTCCATCATTACGTGCTCTGCAATATTTCCACCAGGCGGCACTGTATAGCAGTTTTAGCGTGGCGGCCGAACGTCTACATGTCACCCACAGCGCCATCAGCCATCAGGTGCGGCAACTGGAAAGCTGGATGGGCAAGCCGCTGTTTGTGCGGGCCAGCGGACGCGTCAAATTAACCTCACACGGTGAGCGTTTGCTGGTGAGTTGTCAGAAAGCGTTCAGCGAACTCTCCACCACCTGCGAAAGCATCCGCACCGGCATGCGTCATCACCTCAGCGTCTCCTGCGCGCCCAGCTTTCTGGCGCAATGGCTGATTCCACGCATCGCCAGCTTCTATCAGCGCTATCCCGATATTGAAGTGCAGTTTCAGCCGCTGGTGGAGATTGACCAGCTGCGCAGTGAGCACACCGATGTGCTGATCCTCAGCGCTGAGCAATCACCCGATGACGATATTGATGCCACCTTGATCAGCGATGATTATATCGGCCCGCTGTGCGCTCCGCTGTTTGCGGCGCGTTTTCAAAGCGAACAGGATCTCGCCTCGCTGCCGCTGCTGCACGCCGATACGCGCCTGCATGCCTGGGCGGAATGGGCGAAAACCAGCGGCGCGCGCGGCAATTTCTGGATCGGCAAGCATTTCGATAATTTGACGTTAGGGATTCAGGCGGCAAAAAATGGCTTAGGCGTGATCATGGCACCACGTCTGTTGGTGCGTAAGGAGTTGAGTGACGGCACTTTGATTGCGCCGTTAGGCTTTGTGCGCGTCGATCGCGCCACCTTGATGATGACCAAGATTTCACGCCAGCACGATGCGGAGATTACGCTGTTTCGCGATTGGTTACGCGATCAGGCGCAGATATAAAAAAGGTCGCCAGGAATGGCGACCTTACGAGTTTGGTGCGATTACGCCGTCAGCAGCTGATTCATACGACGGATAAACTGGTTCGGATCGTCGAGCGTACCGCGCTCGGCCAGCAACGCCTGATCCAGCAGCAGCTCAACCCACTCGGCAAAGCGCGTTTCGTCCTGGGTATCCGCCACGCGTTTAACCAGCGTATGCTCCGGATTGATCTCGAAGATGTACTTCACCTCCGGCACGTCCTGACCAGCCGCAGCAAACAGCTTCGCCATCTGCGTGGTCATTTCGTTAGCATCGGTGGTGACGATTGCTGGCGTGTCGGTGAGACGATGCGTCAGACGCACCTCTTTCACGCGCTCGCCCAGCAGAGTTTTCACGCGCTCAACAAACGGCTCCAGCGCTTTTTCCGCTTCTTTCTGCTCTTCAGTCTCTTCATCGGCCAGCTTGCTCAGCGAATCATCCGCTTTGCTGACTGACTGGAAGGTTTTGCCGTCGAATTCGGTGAGGTAGCTCATCATCCATTCGTCGATACGATCGGAGAGCAGCAGCACCTCAATGCCTTTCTTGCGGAACAGTTCCAGATGCGGACTGCTCTTCGCGGCGGCATAGCTGTCGGCGGTGATGTAGTAAATCTTATCCTGACCTTCCACCATGCGGCTCAGGTAATCGTCGAGCGAAATGGTCTGCTCGGCGCCTTCGCTCTGGCTGGTGGCAAAGCGCAGCAGTTTAGCAATCGCCTGCTGGTTGGCGTTGTCTTCGGCTGGACCTTCTTTCAGCACCAGACCGAACTCTTTCCAGAACTGCTGATATTTTTCCGCGTCGTCTTTCGCCAATTTTTCCAGCATCTGCAGGCTACGCTTGGTCAGCGCGGCGCGCAGGCTTTGGGTAACGCGGCTGTCCTGCAGGATTTCACGTGACACATTGAGCGGCAGATCGTTGGAATCTATCAGACCACGGACAAAGCGCAGGTAGTTCGGCATGAACTGCTCGGCGTCGTCCATGATAAACACGCGCTGCACGTAAAGTTTCAGGCCGTGCTTGCTGTCGCGATTCCACATGTCAAACGGCGCGCGCGCCGGGATGTACAGCAGGCTGGTATACTCCTGCTTACCCTCCACGCGGTTGTGGCTCCAGATCGCCGGATCGCTAAAATCATGGGCGATATGTTTGTAGAACTCGTTGTATTCGTCGTCGCTGATCTCTGACTTATTTCGCGTCCACAGCGCCTGGGCTTTGTTGATCTTTTCCCAGCTGCTTTCGCCGCTCTCTTCATCTTTCGTCTCGATCTCAACCGGCAGCGCGATGTGATCGGAATATTTACTGATGACGTTACGCACGCGCCATGCATCAAGGAAATCGTCCTCGCCTTCGCGCAAGTGCAGGGTGATCTCGGTACCGCGATCGGCTTTCTCAATCTCCGCCAGCGTGTACTCACCTTCACCGGCTGATTCCCAGAACACCGCTTCATCGGCTTTTGCACCCGCCGCGCGGGTACGCACGGTGACTTTGTCGGCCACAATAAAGGCAGAATAGAAGCCGACGCCAAACTGGCCGATCAACTGGCTATCTTTTGCCTGGTCGGAACCCATGGATTCGAGGAAAGATTTGGTACCGGATTTGGCGATGGTGCCGAGGTTCTCAATCACCTCATCACGACGCATACCGATGCCATTGTCGCTGAGCGTCAGGGTGCGGTTTTCCGGATTGACCGAGATGCGCACGCGCAGGTCGCCGTCGCCTTCATACAGATCTGGCGTCGACAGCGCGCGGAAGCGCAGCTTATCGGCGGCATCAGAGGCGTTTGAAATCAGCTCGCGCAGGAAAATCTCTTTGTTTGAATAGAGAGAATGGATCATCAGGTGCAGAAGTTGTTTTACCTCTGACTGGAAGCCACGCGTCTCTTGTCCTTTCATGGTCATTGCTACCTCAACTGAATCGGGGTTGATGATACGTTGAGAGAGAAATGGGGGTGAAGGGCAGGATTTCAAGCCGATGTCCGCGAAGACATCGGCAAGTGATTAGAATTTAATCTTGTGGCGTCCGGCGAGCGAGTGCGACAGCGTGGTGCCATCGACCATTTCCAGCTCGCCGCCAACCGGCACACCGTGCGCAATGCGGCTGGCATCAACGCCATATTGTCCGCACAGCTCGGCGATGTAGTTGGCGGTGGCTTCCCCTTCCACCGTGGGATTGGTAGCGAGGATCACTTCGGTTAAAGTTTCACGCTCCAGACGCTGCTCCAGCCGATCTAAGCCGATATCCTGCGGACCAATGCCATCCAGCGGTGACAAGTGGCCCATCAGCACAAAGTAGCGGCCGCCAAACTGGCCGGTCTGCTCAATGGCGTGAATATCCGCCGGGCTCTCCACCACGCAAATCTGACCGTTTTGTTGACGGCGTGGATTGGCACAGATGGTGCAGATCTCCTGCTCGGTGAAGGTACGGCAATCGGCGCAGTGGCCGATTTCCGACATGGCGCGGGTCAGAGCCTGCGCCAGACGCATGCCACCGCTACGATCGCGTTGCAACAGCTGAAAAGCCATGCGCTGCGCCGACTTCGGGCCAACGCCCGGCAGGCAGCGCAACGACTCCATCAAAGATTCAAGCAGTGGACTGGTTTGCATTAGAACGGCATCTTGAAGCCAGGTGGCAGCTGCATACCGTTAGAAACTGAAGCCATTTTCTCTTTTTGCGTTTCGTCGATGCGACGCGCTGCATCGTTGAACGCCGCCGCAATCAAATCTTCCAGCATGTCTTTGTCATCTTCCAGCAAGCTTGGATCGACTTCGACACGACGGCAGTTGTGCGCACCGTTGATGGTTACTTTGACTAAGCCAGCACCTGATTCACCGGTCACTTCGATCGCGGCAATCTCTTCCTGAACTTTGGCCATTTTGTCTTGCATCTGCTGGGCCTGTTTCATCAGGTTGCCCAATCCGCCTTTACCAAACATAGTTTTCTCTCTCTGCTGGGGCTGCGCGCAATCAACGCGCGGCAGCATGTTCACACCGGTCGAATACTCTCTTCATCCAAATCGGCATCGAAGAAGCGACGCAGTGTCTGAATGTGGGTATCGCTTTCGATCGACTGCCGCGCTTGCGACAGCTTCTCTTCGTAAATGGCCTGACGCCACTCCAGTGGCGTCAATACCGTAGGATTATCGTCTTCAATAATAGTCAATTCAACCGGCTGACCGGCAGACTGACTCAACGCTTCCGTGAGCGCCTGCTTAGCAGCAGCAGAATTGAGATGGCGCTGGCTGCTGCGCAGATGCAGCGTAATGCCATTTTCCGCCACCTCTTTCCACGCGTTGAGCGCCACCTGCTGCACCAGTTTCGGCAGCGTCAGCGCGGCAATCTCAGCCGCCCATGCATCGCGCTGCTGAGCCTCTTCCGCCAGACGTAGCGCCAGCTCAGGGGTTTTCTCATGCTCAAGTGCAGAACGCAAGGCTTTTGGCGTCGCCACGGGTTCAGGCTTAGCCTCAACCGGCAGCTGGGTTTTCCAGCGATAAGCTTCCGGTTTAGCCGGTGCTTTTACCGCAGGTTCAGCCGCACGTTGTTGTACGCGTTCAGTGACGCTAGCGAGACGTTCCAGCGCCGGATTCGCCGGCCGCGCGGAACGCGCTGCCGGCTCACTCTTTTTTGCTTTGCCGGCTCCCTGACGCAGCAGCTGCGTTCGCGCCTGTAACAACTGGCTGGTGGAGTCGGGTAGCGGATCGGGCGCAGATTGCAGGTCAGGATAATCATCTGACATCGGCGGCGCCTCATTATCCGGCGGCGCCATATGCGGTTGTGCAGCCGGTGCCGCTTTCGGCGCAGAAGCGACAGGCGCGGACGCTGCTGCGGGGGCCGCAACCTGCGACGCAGCTTGTGGCGCGGCTTGTGGCGTCAAAGTTGGACGCGCTACCGGCTCAGCAATTGCCGCCTGCGGATGGAATGCCAGGGCACGCAGCAGCGTCATTTCAACGCCTAAGCGACGATCCGGTGCCAGCGGCAGATCTTTCCGTCCCATCAACAGCGTTTGGTAGTAAAGCTGCACGTCCGCTGGAGGCAGCACGCGCGCTAACTCGCGCAGGCGATCGGCCTGACTGAGATCGTCCTCGCTGAGCGAACTCGGCAGCAGCTGCACCATCGCCACGCGGTGCAGTAAACGCAGCATCTCTACCAACAGCGCTTCCCACTCAACCCCGCGTGAGGCCGCCTGGTTCAGCAGCGCCATCACCTGCTCGCCCTGCCCGTCCACCAGCGCTTCAATCAACGCCAGCGGCTGTTCATCGTCGAGCGTGCCGAGCATTTGCGCCACGCTATCGCGCGTTACGCTGCCCTGCCCCATCGCAATCGCCTGATCGGTCAGGCTGAGCGCATCGCGCATACTGCCGTCAGCGGCGCGGGCCAGCAGATGCAGCGCACGTGGTTCGGCAGCGATTTGCTCTTGCTGTAATACATGCGCCAGCTGTTGCTGGATTTGCTCAACGTCGAGCGCTTTGAGGTGGAATTGCAGGCAACGCGATAGGATTGTTACCGGCAGCTTCTGCGGATCGGTGGTCGCCAGCAGGAATTTAACGTGTGATGGCGGCTCTTCAAGGGTTTTCAGCAGCGCGTTAAAGCTGTGACGCGACAGCATGTGCACTTCATCGATCAGATAGACCTTGAAGCGCCCACGCGCCGGTGCGTACTGCACGTTATCGAGCAGATCGCGCGTGTCTTCAACTTTGGTGCGCGATGCGGCATCGATCTCAATCAGATCGACAAAACGCCCCTGCTCGATTTCGCGGCAGTTATCGCATTGTCCGCACGGCGTCGAGGTGATACCGGTTTCGCAGTTAAGTCCCTTCGCCAACAGACGCGCGATCGAGGTTTTACCTACGCCGCGGGTGCCGGAAAAGAGATAAGCATGATGGATTCGTCCCAGTGACAACCCGTTGGCCAGCGCAGTCAGCACATGTTCCTGACCGACTACGTCAGCGAAAGCCTGGGGACGCCATTTTCGCGCAAGTACCTGATAGCTCATGTGGATTCAATCACTGGATTTTAGGGAGAAGGGAGAAAATGCGGTTTCGCAAACCCTGTTTATTTTGGCAGTAGTTTAACAGCCACAAGCGGATCAGCAACCGATAACTTTGCGGAGGTTGCGCCCCGCCGCACAGCGGAGCGCACAGGCCTTAGTGGCCGGGGAAATTGACCAGGCTAAAGCACTCAACGCCCATGGCGGTGAGACGGGCTTCACCGGTCAGGTCAAACAAATTAATCACGAAGGCGGCATCTTTCACTTCACCACCAGCGCGGCGGATCAATTTTACTGTCGCTTCAAGGGTGCCGCCCGTTGCCAGCAGATCGTCGACAACCAGCACCACATCGCCTGGCTTGATTGCATCTTTATGCAGCTCGAGCGCGTCGGTGCCGTACTCCAGCTCATAACTTTCACTGAAGGTTTCACGCGGCAGTTTGCCTGGCTTACGCACCGGCACAAAACCCACGCCCAAACCCAACGCGACAGGCGCACCAAACAGGAAGCCACGCGCCTCAGTCCCCACCACCTTGGTGATGCCTTTGTCACGATAACGCTCAACCAGAATGGCGATCGACGCGGCATAGGCCTGCGGATCTTCCATCAGACTGGTCACGTCACGGAACAGAATGCCCGGCTTAGGATAGTCAGGAATGCTTTTGATGCTGTTTTTGATGAGTTCAAGCTGCTGCGCAGTTGGGGTCATAAATGTTACGCCTGGAGAAAATATCTAATACGCGCAGCTTCTCTAGCGCCAATAACCGGAAACCGGCTTAAGCGAAGTCGTTTATAAGGGAAGCCACGCACGAAGATGCCCAAATCTATGCAAATACCCGGCTAAATGCAACCCTAACGCGACTGTTGCGGCGGGTCGGCGTTCTCTGCAACAACCGGAATGCGCCACATAAACAGCACTAGCAGAGCGAGCATTACGCCCAGCAGAATGCGCACCCACAGCAAATTCACCAGATAGATTGAGACGGAAAAGGTGGCCACAATCATCAGGATAGCGCGCCCTTTAGCCCCGGGCGGCATGGCGCGATGCTGTTGCCAGTGGCGAATATAGCGACCAAACGGCGATCGCCACAGCAACCAGTGGTGGAAACGTGGCGACGAGCGCGCAAAACACCAGGCCGCCAGCAACACAAATGGCGTGGTGGGTAATAAAGGTAATACAATGCCCAGCGTACCTAGCACAATCGCCAGCCAGCCAAGGCTCAGTAGTAAAATACGCTGCATGCCTGATGCCTGAAAGAGTCAAAACAGCGTTACGTTAACACAGTCGGAAACCGAGTGATGCCCCAACCGCCCGCACAACAGCGTCTTCATGCCATGTTAGATTTACTGCGCCAGCAGATTGCGCAGCAGCCGGATGGTGCCTGTCGTCAGCCACGTTTTGACACTCAGCTATTTCGCACCAGCGGCACGCGCCTGGCGGATTATCTGCGCGAGTTGGAAAGCAATGTTTCACAACTAACCGCAGCCGATAGCGATGTGGCGCGCCGTCAGTGGCTGGCAGAGAAAGTACTGGATCAGATCGCCGCCTTGCAACGCGAATGCGAGAGCCAACAGTTGCGCGTCAAGCGTGAGCGTCCGCGCATTGATTCACGTCAAAAAAAACGCGAAGAGTACCAAGGCTTTGAACAGCGACTGCTGGCGATGATTCAGCAACGCGAACAGCATCTGGCGCGGGCTGAAACCCTGAGCGTTCAGCAGCAACTGATCCGTGAAGTTGATCAGTTACAGGAGCGTCTGGCGCGCTGTCGTGCCGCCATCTACAAACTGGAATTACAGTTTACCTCGCGCTAAGCACGGCGCTTTTTCCTCTATACTCGTTGCGATGCGCAGGAGGAGAAAATCATGACGCTGGTTTTTTGGATTGTGATGGGATTAGCCGCGGGTTGGCTCAAGCGGGTTATTTTTCCCGGTCGTCCGGGAGGATTCGTGCCTACGCTGGTGCTGGCAGTGATTGGCGCACTCATTGGTGGCTATATCGCTACTTACTTTACTACCGGCGATCTCGCCACCTTGCATCCGGCCGGTTTCGCCGCAGCGCTGCTCGGCGCACTGTTAATGCTGCTGGTCGCGGCGAAATTACGTATTTAGGAGGAAAAATGTCACTGGACAGCGCACCGGACGAAATCAAGCTTGCCGTCGATTTGATTCAACTGCTTGAAGAGAATAACGTCCCCACCGCTACCGTACTGGCGGCGTTGGCGATCGTTCAACATGATTATGAGCAAAAACAAGCGGCGGAAGTTAAGGCGGACTAAGCAGCGTTGGACTCAGCCTTAGCATATCGAGAAAGGCATCCACCAGCTGCGGTGCATCTTCTGCCAGATCAAAGCTTTGCGGGTTGAACAACCAGCTTTCCATCATGCCATTGATATAGCCCCGCATCAGTAGCGCGGCCTGGCGTGTATTGAGGCCCGCAGGCAACTGACCGGCATCAATACAGAGACGTAGCACGTTTTCAATTCGATCGTAACACTCTTGCAGTAAGCTCTGCTGCATATCCTGTAAGGTCGACATTTCGCCAACAAATTCACATTTATGAAAGATAATCTCCATTAATGCGCGTCTTTGCGGATCCTTTGCTGTGGCGTCAAGGATATAGATCAACATCGAACGGACAACAGAAAGTGGATCGCCAGGGTATTTTGTCTGATACTCAAGTTCCACATCGTCCAGCCCAGCGTCACAACGTAGCCAGATCTCATGTAATAGATCGGCTTTATTTTTGAAATGCCAGTAAATAGCACCGCGCGTGACGCCGGCCGCTGTTGCGATATCCGCCAGAGACGTGGCGGCCACACCGTGTTCGGAAAAGTGTGCTAATGCGGCGTCAAGAATTTGATGCCGTGTTTCAAGAGCTTGCGCTTTGGTTTTTCGTGCCATGCTGGGCTTTTTTTACAAACTTGTAAGTTTACATACATTTGTGAATGTATGTACCATAGCACGACCCGTGTTTTAACGCAGCAATGGGTTTATCGGTTTGTGATCCATTGATCATTTGATATCGGACACTAGAGGTTTATTTATGAATAAAAACAGAGGATTAGCGCCTCTGGCGGCCGTCCTGATGCTTTCAGGCAGCTTTGTGTTAACAGGATGTGATGATAATAAATCCCAGCAAGCCGCCCAGCAGCAGCCCCCAGAAGTGGGTGTTGTGACGTTAAAAAACGAACCCTTGAAAATTACTACTGAGCTGCCGGGCCGTACCTCGGCCTTCCGCGTTGCGGAAGTTCGCCCTCAGGTGTCAGGTATAATTCTCAAGCGTAATTTTGTTGAAGGTAGTGATGTAAAGGCCGGTCAATCGCTGTATCAAATCGATCCCGCCACCTATCAGGCAGCCTATGACAGTGCCAAAGCCGATTTAGCGCAGGCAGAAGCCAATGCCCGCGTCGCGCAGCTAACCATTACGCGTTATAAGCCGCTGCTGGGTACCAAGTACATTAGTCAGCAGGATTATGACACCGCAGCAGGCACTGCAGCGCAGACTGCGGCAGCCGCTCAGGCGGCGCGTGCCAATGTGGAAACCGCCCGCATCAATCTGGCCTATACCAAAGTGACCTCGCCAATCAGCGGTCGTATTGGTAAATCGTCAGTGACCGAAGGTGCACTGGTTTCAAATGGGCAAACCACCGCGTTAGCAACCGTGCAGCAGCTCGATCCTATGTATGTTGACGTGACCCAATCCAGCGATGATTTCCTGCGTTTGCGCGCAGAGCTGGAATCCGGTCAGCTGAAACAGAATGACGGTAAGGCCAACGTCACCCTGCTGATGCAAAACGGTAGCGCATATAGCCAGTCAGGCACATTGGAATTCTCTGATGTCAGCGTGGATGAAACCACCGGTTCTATTACGCTGCGCGCCATCTTCCCGAATCCGGACAATCGCCTGCTGCCAGGTATGTTTGTTCGCGCACGTCTGGATGAAGGCACCAACCCAACCGCATTGCTGGTACCGCAACAGGGCGTAACCCGCACTCCAACCGGTCAGGCTACGGCAATGGTCGTTGGCGCAGATAACAAAGTGGAATCACGTAACATCACCGCTAATCAGGCATTTGGCGACAAATGGCTGGTGACGGAAGGTCTGAAAGAAGGCGATCGGGTGATCACCACCGGTATCCAGCGTGCCAAACCGGGTGCGCAGGTGACGCCACAAGAAGTCCCCGACGATGCCAAAGCTGCGCCAGAATCACCGTCTGCTAAATCATCGTCATAAACAGGAGCCACTGATACATGGCTAAGTTCTTTATTGATCGCCCCATTTTTGCGTGGGTGCTCGCCATCATCATTATGCTGGCCGGTGTGCTATCGATTATCAGCCTGCCGATTGAGCAATATCCCAATGTTGCGCCGCCGGCGGTTGAAATCCAGGCGACCTACCCGGGTGCTGATGCGAAAACGCTGCAAGATTCGGTGACCCAGGTCATCGAGCAAAACATGAACGGTATCGATGGACTGATGTATATGTCCTCGAGCAGCGACTCGTCAGGTACGTTGACGCTGACGCTAACCTTCCAGTCTGGTACTGATGCCGATATTGCGCAGGTTCAGGTGCAGAACAAACTGCAGCTGGCCACGCCGTTATTGCCACAAGAGGTGCAGCAACAGGGGATTCAGGTTAAGAAATCTTCCAGTAGCTTCCTGATGGTGGCCGGTTTCGTCAGTGATGACGGCACCATGACGCAGAATGATATTTCTGACTATGTCGCTTCTAACATCAAAGATCCGGTCAGCCGTATGCCGGGCGTGGGTGATACCCAGGTGTTTGGTGCGCAGTATGCGATGCGTATCTGGCTCGATCCCCACAAGCTGAATAACTATCAGCTGACACCGGTGGATGTGATCAGCGCGCTGCAAGTGCAGAACACCCAGATTGCCGCAGGTCAGTTAGGTGGTACGCCACCGGTACCAGGCCAGCAGCTGAATGCCTCGATCATTGCGCAAACCCGTCTGACATCAACAGACGAGTTTGGCAATATCTTGCTGAAAGTGAATCAGGATGGTTCGCAGGTGCGCTTGCGTGATGTAGCGAAGATTGAATTGGGTGGTGAAAACTACGAGATCATCGCGCGTTACAATGGCAAACCGGCTTCAGGTATCGGGATCAAACTGGCAACCGGTGCTAACGCGCTGGATACCGCCGATGCGGTTAAAGGCGAACTGAAGAAGCTGGAGCCGTTCTTCCCGGAAGGCATGAAAACCGTTTATCCGTACGACACCACGCCGTTCGTTAAAATTTCGATTTTCGAAGTGGTGAAAACGCTGTTTGAAGCGATCGTGCTGGTGTTCCTGGTGATGTATCTGTTCCTGCAGAACTTCCGTGCAACGCTGATTCCAACCATCGCCGTTCCGGTCGTCTTGCTCGGTACCTTTGCGGTTATCAGCGCCTTTGGCTACTCGATAAACACCCTGACGATGTTCGGGATGGTGCTCGCTATCGGCCTGCTGGTAGATGACGCCATCGTGGTAGTAGAGAACGTTGAACGTGTGATGGCCGAAGAGGGCTTACCGCCTAAAGAGGCCACTAAGCGTTCGATGGAGCAGATCCAGGGCGCGCTGGTGGGTATCGCACTGGTGCTGTCTGCGGTGTTTATTCCAATGGCGTTCTTCGGCGGTTCAACCGGCGTAATCTATCGCCAGTTCTCGATCACCATCGTTTCCGCGATGGCGCTGTCGGTACTGGTGGCGTTGATTCTGACGCCTGCGCTGTGTGCCACCCTGCTGAAGCCAGTGGCAAAAGGCAACCACGGTAAAACCACCGGTTTCTTCGGCTGGTTTAACCGTATGTTCGACAAGAGCACCAACCACTATGTCGATAGTGTCGGTCATATCGTGCGCAGTACAGGTCGCTACCTGCTAATTTATCTCATTATCGTTGTCGGCATGGCCTACATGTTCCTGAAACTGCCTACCTCGTTCCTGCCGGAAGAGGATCAGGGTCTGTTACTGGCGCAGGCGCAGCTGCCGGCCGGTGCAACCCAGGAACGTACCCAGAAGGTATTGGATCAGGTAACCGATTACTTCCTGACTAAAGAGAAAGACAGCGTGAATTCGGTGTTTACCGTTAACGGCTTCGGCTTTGCCGGTCGTGGACAAAATACCGGTATTGCGTTCGTCAGCCTCAAGCCGTGGGATGAGCGTGGCGATGCTAACCTGAAAGTACCTGCGATTGCCGGACGTGCCATGCAGGCGCTCGGTCAGATCAAAGATGCAATGGTATTCCCGTTCAACCTGCCAGCGATTATCGAACTGGGTAACGCCACCGGCTTTGACTTCATGCTGACCGATCAGGGTAACCTGGGTCACGAGAAGCTGACCGCCGCGCGTAACCAGTTGTTTGGCATGATTGCCCAGCATCCGGATACGCTGGTTGGCGTACGTCCAAATGGTATGGAAGATACGCCACAGTACAAACTGATTATCGATCAGGAAAAAGCGCAGGCACTGGGTGTGTCGTTGTCTGACATCAATACCACGCTGGGTTCAGCATGGGGTGGCTCTTACGTCAACGACTTCATCGATCGTGGTCGCGTGAAGAAAGTGTACGTCATGGGCGAAGCCGATTCGCGTATGTTGCCGGACGATATCAGTAAGTGGTTCGTGCGCAACAGTGGCGGCACCATGGTTCCGTTCTCCGCCTTCTCCTCGGCGAAGTGGCAGTACGGTTCACCGCGTCTGGAGCGTTATAACGGCTTGCCATCGATGGAGATCCTTGGCCAGGCAGCGCCAGGCAAGAGCTCCGGTGATGCCATGAACCTGATGGAAGAGTTGGCCGGAAAACTGCCTGCAGGTATCGGTTATGACTGGACCGGCATGTCCTATCAGGAACGCTTGTCTGGCAACCAGGCACCGGCGCTGTATGCCATCTCGCTGATTGTGGTGTTCTTGTGTCTGGCGGCGCTGTATGAGAGCTGGTCGATTCCATTCTCGGTCATGTTAGTCGTACCGCTGGGTGTCGTCGGCGCACTGCTGTTTACTACGCTGCGTGGCCTGAGCAACGACGTCTACTTTGTGGTGGGCTTGTTGACCACCATAGGATTGTCGGCGAAGAACGCCATCCTGATTGTCGAATTTGCTAAGGATTTGATGGAGAAGGAAGGCAAAGGGTTGGTTGAATCAACGCTGGAAGCATCCCGTATGCGTCTGCGTCCGATTCTGATGACCTCACTCGCCTTTATCCTCGGCGTAATGCCGCTGGCGATCAGTACTGGTGCGGGTTCTGGCGCGCAGAACGCGGTAGGTACTGGCGTTATGGGCGGGATGGTAACAGCAACTGCGCTGGCTATCTTCTTCGTTCCGGTGTTCTTCGTGGTGGTTCGCCGCCGCTTCAGTAAGAACAAAGGTGATATTGAACAGGGTCATCCTGTCGAGCATAAACACTAAGTATTACCCTTCCCGAAAAGGCCGCTGATGCGGCCTTTTTTTATTACCCCTTCACCACCCTGCAAAAACATCTGCGTTTAACGCGGTTGCATTCATCATGCTTCGGGTTCATACTATTGTTATAGTATAACATTACATAACGAGGTTACTATGAAACCGGATATTCATCCCCATTATCGCGCTGTGGTTTTCCACGACACGTCAGCTAACGAATACTTCAAAGTCGGCTCCACCATCAAAACCGAGCGCACCATCGAGTATGAAGGTGAAGTGCTGCCGTACGTCACGCTGGATGTTTCCTCAAAATCCCACGTGTTCTACACCGGTAAACAGAAAGATTTCGCCAAAGAGGGCAGCACCGCGCGCTTCAATCAGCGTTTTGGCAGCTTCCTGACGCGTAACAAGTAACACGGGGGATTAGGCATGCAGGTATTGAGTTCATTGCGCTCTGCGAAGTCGCGCCATAAAGATTGCAAAGTGGTGCGTCGCAAAGGTCGCATCTATGTAATTTGCAAAACCAATCCGCGCTTTAAGGCGGTTCAGGGAAGAAAGAAAAAAAGGTAGGAATGTGTCGTGATAATTGGCCGGGATGCTCCCCGGCCTTTTTTTTACTTCATGCTATGCAGAATGGCGTCAACATTGTGTTTGAACGCGGCCACATAGGTCGCCGCTGGACCATCAGCTTCAGACAACGCTTCCGGATAGAGTTCCCCGCCCGGCTTTGCCCCCGTTTCGCTGGCGATCTGTTTTACCAGACGCGGATCGGTTTGATTCTCCATAAAGTAGGTATTAATGTGCTCGGCCTTTAGCTGTTTGATGATCGAGGCCACATCGCTGGCGCTGGCTTCTGCTTCGGTTGAAAAGCCTACGGGCGCAAGGAAGCTAACACCGTAACGTTGGCCGAAATAGCCAAAGGCATCGTGGCTGGTCAGCACTTTACGTTTGTTCTTCGGCACTTCAGCAAACGCGGTTTTCGCCCAGCTATCCAGCTTCTGCAATTGCTGAATGTAACTTTCACCGCTTTTGCGAATATCCGCTGCATCTTCAGGATCTGCTTTGATTAGGGCATTCATCACATTCGTGGCGTAAATCACACCGTTTTGCATACTGTTCCACGCGTGCGGATCGGTGATGCTTTTACCGTCCTCTTCCATCTTGCGCGTGTTCACGCCATTCGATGCCACCACAATCGTGCCTTTGTAGCCTGAAGCGCTGATCAGGCGATCCATCCACCCTTCCATGCCTAAACCACTAACGAACACCACATCAGCCTGCGACAGCGCCTGGCTATCCTGCGGCGTAGGTTCGAAGGTGTGCGGATCGCCATTTGGGCCAACTAACGATTTCACATTAACGTGCTCGCCACCTACCTGCTTCACGATATCTGCCAGCACGGTAAAGCTCGCCACAACATCAACGCTTTTGGCCAACGCCAGCGGACTAATCAGCATGGCGCTAATCGCCAAACTCAGCGGTAACTTTTTCATTCATATCCCCTTTATTGGTTTCGTTATCGGCGGCGCAACAGGCCGCCACATGGTCCTGTCAAAACAGAAAGTAGAAAGAGCACCGCAGCACTCAGCACTACCGCAGGTCCAGCCGGCAGCGAGAAATGCCACGATAGAATCAGGCCGATAAACGCAGAGACGATCGCCAGCAGCATGGCGATGCCGAGCATGCAGGCGAGATGGCGGCTCCAGAAGCGCGCGCTGGTTGCAGGTAACATCATCAATCCCACTGACATCAGCGTGCCCAGAACCTGAAAGCCTGCCACCAGATTGAGCACCACCAGCATCAGGAACAACCCGTGCACCAGCGGCGCGCTCCATTTGCCCTGGGCGCGCAGGAAATCGGGATCGAATGCATCTATCACCAGCGGACGGAAGATCACCGCCAGCAGCAGCAAAGTGAAAGCCGCAATGCCGCCGACCAGCAGAATCGCCGCGTTATCCACCGCCAGCAGCGATCCAAATAACACGTGCAGAAGATCGACGCTGGAATCCCGTAGCGACACCAGCGTGACACCGAGCGCGAGCGAACCGAGGTAGAAGCCAGAAAAACTGGCATCCTCTTTCAAGTGCGTATAACGGCTAACCGCGCCGGAGAGCAGCGCCACTGCCAAACCGGCAATCAGGCCGCCAATGCCCATCGCCACCAGCGATAATCCCGATACCAGATAACCCATCGCCGCGCCGGGTAATACGGCATGTGATAGCGCATCGCCGACCAAACTCATGCGGCGCAGTGAAAGGAACACGCCCAGCGGAGTTGCGCTGATCGCCAGTGCCACGCAGGCGACTAGCGCACGGCGCATGAAACCGAATTCGATAAAAGGTTGAATTAATGTCACGACGCCACCTTGCGCAATTGCGGAGCGTGTGCAGAGTCAGCGTTATCCAGTGACAACACATCCTGAAAATAACGCGCCACCAGCGGGCGATCGTGCAGTACCACCAATAATGTGGTTCCCGCTCGCTGCTGCTGTTCGAGAATGGACATCAGCAGCGTGACGGTTTGCGTATCAATACCGTTGAAGGGTTCATCCAGCAGCCAGAGCTGGCTGCGCTGCAGCATCAGACGCGCGAACAGCACGCGCTGCAGTTGTCCACCGGATAAGGTAGAAGGTTGAGCATCAGCAAACTCACGCATCTGGACCGCATCCAGCGCTGCGTCAATTTCTTTGCATAAGGACCGATTGATGCTGCCGAACCAGCCGCAGCGCGGCCAGCATCCCATCGCCACCAGTTCATAAGCCGTAAGAGGAAAACGCGTTTCAAGTTCGCTGCGCTGCGGTAGCCACCCCAGCGCTTTGCGCTGAATCTGCAATTCACAGTGACCGGAAATTGGCGGCAATAAACCGGCAATGGTTTTCAATAAGGTCGATTTTCCGCTGCCATTAGCGCCAATCAGCGCCGTCATGCTGCCCTTGGTCAGCTCGCCGTTAATAACTGGCGTTACCGCCCGCCCCTGATAACCTGCCTGTAAGCGGTTGAAATGCATCATTTCTGCATTCCCCACCATAATGCCAGCGCCAGAAAGGCAATCAACGCCAGCGCGACCAGTAACCGGCCGCCAAGGGATAGAAGTAAACCGCTGTGATTCATACTCAATAACCAATAATGTTATAACATAACAATAATGGTACCCGATTCCGTCTTCATTGCGCCTGAGTAAAAGTGTTTCAAAAGTTGACCGCTGGCGGAAATATTCCCGGTAATTCACCGTTTTTACTTGATTGAGTTATGAAACCCATCACAACGATTACTCTTTCTGTTTATTAGCGACTTGCAATGTCGGGCAAGAAGCTCAATGATAGAAACATCATTCTTTTACTGGATACAAAATGCCGTCTATTATTCATTGTGATATTGCTGTGGATGAGGACGATTGCGAAAAGTTAGTAAGAATTATCCAGGGGAATATTCTCAAAATAGCCGAGGCATTAGCCGGTGATTTACAGTGGTATTCTCAAAACGCGCAATTAGTTCCGGACAGCTTCCAGATTATTTCTATTCAACCAGCCGACAATAATCGATTTAAAATGCTTTACGATTTCAACTGGAATTTATTTAATCCTTGCCTGGATTTAAATGAAACGTTTACGCGTCGTGAAGAAGTGATGTTCCAGGTAAACCCCGGCGCACTGGTGTTTGAAGTGATTGACAATACCCGCCCCTCTCCTGCCGACGAATTGTAATATTTGGTAATTGAGGTGAGCAAAGCTAATGATTGTGGATTACATTTAAGGAGTCGCTGAATACGCTTTATTCGTGATCGCTTCCTGGTAGCTTTTCCTAATCTCGCCGCGCTGCGGTAACTGTGCTAGCTATGGAGGGGAAAAAGATGGACGAATACTCACCGAAACGGCATGATATTGCCCAGCTTAAATACCTGTGTGAGAACTTGTTCGATGAAAGTATGGCGACATTGACTGATAGCCATCATGGCTGGGTTAATGATCCTACTTCTGAAAGCAATTTACAGCTCAACGATTTGATTGAGCATATCGCTTCTTTCACGATGAATTACAAAATTAAGCACGTTGAAGATGAAGCCCTGATTACGCAAATCGATGAATATCTTGACGATACCTTTATGCTGTTCAGCAGCTATGGAATCAATACTCAGGATCTACAACGGTGGCAGCGTTCAGCAAAACGCTTATTTAATCTGTTTGCCGAAGAGTGTGCTTATCTCCAACAACCTAGCCATTCCTTTTAGCACCAGACTGAGACCGGTTTATTTATGAGCAACCAAGCCTTAACCAAAACAGATTATTTGATGCGACTGCGCCGCTGTCGCTCAATCGATACCCTTGAACGGGTGATCGAAAAAAACAAGTACGAATTACCTGATAATGAACTCGCGGTATTCTATTCGGCAGCCGATCACCGTCTGGCTGAACTGACCATGAATAAGCTTTACGATAAAGTACCGGTTTCTGTCTGGAAGTTCGTCCGCTAAGATTTTCCTCTAACAGCCATTCTGCAACGTCATCGTTTTATCAAGGAGTGATTCACCGGCAAAGGAGTGCCAGATTTCTCTATGGGTTAAATTCTGTGGGAGTTCTGAAGGGAGATAAAATGGGTGGGGGCCCTGCCAGCTACATCCCGGCACACGCGTCGCCTGCTGCGGCTGCTTCCTTCCGGATCTGACCGAGTTCACAAGTTAGCGTTGCGGGAGAACCAACAGGGCCCCCATTGACGAGCCCTCATTTCGAGAGCGCAGGCATTATCAAGTAACCCCCTGGCAATTGCAAGCGTAGGCCAGACAACCGTTGGTTTCTTGCACAAGCACACAGCTAAGCGCTGCTGTCTACCCTTCTGCATGCTAAAGTTTGCCCTTTCTTCAATAAAAATAGGTGCGCACATGAGCGACCAGAACAATTTCTCTCAGCGCGTCTGGCAGATTATTGCGGCCATTCCGCCAGGAAAAGTCATCACTTACGGTGATGTTGCCCAGCTGGCAGGTTCGCCACGTGCAGCTCGTCAGGTGGGTGGCGTATTACGCCGTTTGCCAGAAGGCAGCAAATTGCCCTGGTTTCGCGTCATCAATCGCCATGGTCGTATTTCTCTGCAGGGCGACGATCTGTTTCGTCAGCGTGATGCCTTAGAAGCGGAAGGAATTGAAGTGAGTGATGTTGGGGAGATTGAGTTGGAAAAATATCGCTGGCAAATTTAGCGGTGCTATATGTCGCGCTCAGACAGGCCACAAACCGCACTCAACTTAATACGCCGGAAGTCATCGTTGTAGAGTAAAGCGTCACACGCCATGGATGGCGTGTGACGAGCGATCAGGGACGAGACAGCGGCTTTACGGAACAATGTTGACTTCCGGGGCTCTCTCGCCCCATTGATCGATTTAAAGACTCGTCGGAGCGGGTACCGAAGCCGATGGCGTAACCTGCGTCGGTGATGTCGAAGGCACCGTAGTCGCTGCGCCCGGTTGGGTTTGCATCGCGACGTTAGTCACCGGCACTAGCAGCAGTTCTGCTTTGGTTCCGCCCTGATTAATCACCGGTTTCACCGTATCGGTGATAAACGCCAGCTTGCCATCAATTGAAATGGCCGCACTTAACAGAATGCGCGCGTTGGGTTGAATGTCTGCCGGATTAAACGGCAAGACAAACTGGAACGGCGCCTGTTTCCCTTCAGTACGCACTACGCGCTGCGACAGCACCTTCGATGGCGCATCGGCCAGCGACGCATCAGAGAGCGTAACAGTCAGCACGGAATCCGGCGGCAGCGCAATGCGCTGGCGAATATACACCGAACCACTGACATTTGGCTGCGCGATGGCGGCCTGCTGCCCTGCTACCGCTGAGCCGAGCGTTGGGGTAGCTACCGGTTTACTGTGGTCTGCACAACCTGTAATCGCTGCGGCCAGGGTCATACCGCTAATAACTTGCCAGAGTTTCATCGATGTCGTCTCCTTATGAACACTATGATTGTCGGCGGTAAATTTAATACCTGGATTTTCTACCGCCGAATGCCCTTAATTCTGGCACAAATATCGGGATTGCGCCTAAAGCATCAGCCAGCTTGCTGAAAGTACGGCAAAATCATTGACGGAAACTGGTCGGATCTTTCACACTGGCGCGATAAGTCACACTGAGGAATCCGCTATGAGTCAGGCACTGCACAACCTGCTTAATTTATTAAATTTGGAAAAACTGGAAGAAGGGCTGTTTCGCGGTCAGAGCGAAGACCTTGGCCTGCGACAGGTGTTTGGTGGTCAGGTAGTGGGACAGGCACTATACGCTGCGAAACAAACGGTGCCGGAAGAACGCATTATTCACTCCTTCCACAGCTACTTTCTGCGTCCAGGCGATAGCCAGAAAGCCATTATTTATGATGTCGAAACGCTGAGAGATGGCAAAAGCTTCAGTGCGCGCCGCGTCAGCGCCGTGCAGAATGGTCAGCCGATTTTCTACATGACGGCATCGTTCCAGGCACCAGAAAGTGGCTTCGAACATCAAAACAGCATGCCGCAGGTGCCAGGCCCGGATAATCTGCCATCGGAGCAGGATTTGGCGAAAAAGCTGGCCGCACATTTGCCGCTGAAATTAAAAGAGAAATTCCTCGCCGAACGACCTCTGGATATCCGCCCGGTGCAGATTCATAACCCGTTGAAAGGTCACGTCGACGAACCGCTGCGCCAGGTGTGGATTCGCGCTAACGGCGAGCTACCGGACGATCGCCGCATTCATCAGTATCTGCTCGGTTATGCCTCGGATCTCAACTTCTTGCCAGTCGCGCTACAGCCGCACGGTAAAGGCTTCCTTGAGGCTGATATGCAGGTTGCCACCATCGATCACTCTATGTGGTTCCATCGCCCATTCGACTTGTCACAGTGGCTGCTGTACAGCGTGGTGAGTACATCTGCATCAGGTGCACGCGGATTTGTGCGTGGTGAGTTTTATACGCAAGATGGCCAGCTGGTGGCCACCACCGTGCAGGAAGGCGTAATGCGTCAGCGCGAGGCATAAAAAAAGGGGCGAAATCATCGCCCCTCTGTTTTCTTATAATTTTAGCGCACTGCTCTTCTTTAACCCGACGATTACTGGTTGTAAGCGTTCTCGCCGTGGCTATTCACATCCAGACCTTCACGTTCCTGATCTTCCGGAACACGCAGGCCAACAATCATATCCGCCAGTTTAAAGCCGATGAAGGCAACCACGGCAGTCCAGACGATAGTCACACCCACGCTGAACAGCTGAATCCACACCTGATGGCCCATAGTCACGCCTTCTGCGTAGCCAACGCCGCCCAGTGAAGACGAAGCGAACACACCGGTCAGAATGCAGCCGAGGATGCCACACACGCCGTGCACACCGAATACATCGCATGGGTCATCAACGCGCAGCCATTTCTTCAGCGTTGTCACACCCCACAGACCGGCCAAGCCACCCGCCAGACCGATGATCAGCGCGCCGCCAACACCAACGTAACCACACGCTGGGGTAATCGCCACCAGACCCGCAATGAAGCCCGAGCAAGCACCCAGCAGAGAAGGTTTACCACGTACCGCCCACTCGCCAAACACCCAGGACAGAACAGCACCCGCCGTTGCTACAACGGTATTCAGGAAGGCCAGCGCAGCGATTTCGTTAGCAGAAGATGCAGAACCGGCGTTGAAGCCGAACCAGCCCACATACAGAATCGCCGTACCAAGGAATACCATTGGCAGGTTGTGCGGTTTGAACGCTTCTTTACCGAAACCAGCACGTTTGCCCACCAGGTAAGCACCGACCAGACCGGCAACAGCGGCGTTGATGTGCACTACAGTACCGCCTGCGAAGTCGAGCGCGCCATCTTGCGCCAGCAAGCCGCCCGCCCAAACCATGTGTGCGATTGGCAGATAGGCCAGCGTCAGCCACACCACCACGAAAATCAGTACCGCAGAGAAGCGAATACGCTCAGCTAACGCACCCACAATCAGGCCAACGGTGATACAGGCGAAGGAAGCCTGGAACGCGACATGGATGTACTGATAGAAGCTGCCCATCAAGGCTTTCAGCTCAATATTTTTCAGCATGGCCCACTGGAAGCTACCAAAGAAGGCGTTACCTTCGCTGAACGCCAGCGAGTAGCCATAGATGACCCACAGCACGCACACCAGTGAAAACGTCACCGCAACCTGAGTCAGCATTGACAGCACGTTCTTCCCGCGGATCAAACCACCGTAGAACAGCGCAATGCCTGGAATTGACATAAACAGTACCAGCGCGGTACAGATCATCATAAAGGCGTTATCAGCTTTATCTGCCACCGCAGGTGCTGCCGCCATCGCCAGAGAAGGTAACAGCGCGAGGCTGGTGAGGCCCAACTTCGTTATCAGTTTATTCATTTCTTTCCATCCCATCACAATTCAGAGCCCCAGTTACAGTGCTGCTTCGTCGGTCTCGCCGGTACGAATACGAATGACGCGCTGCAGTTCTGCGACGAAAATCTTGCCGTCGCCAATTTTGCCGGTATAAGCGGCCTTGCTGATGACATCGACCACTTCATCAAGCTGGTCGTCCGCAATAGCGATATCAATTTTTACTTTTGGCAGGAAGTTAACGCTGTACTCGGCACCGCGATAAAGCTCTGCGTGACCTTTCTGGCGACCGAAACCTTTCACCTCGGTAACTGTCAGTCCCTGAATGCCAATAGAGGATAAGGCTTCACGCACGTCCTCCAGCTTAAATGGTTTGATTACCACGGTAACCAGCTTCATACGTTCCCCTCCGGATAAGAAATTGAGTGAGTCTTCGCGGACACGTAGGGATATAAGCAAAGGCTGTGCCATAAATAAAAAAAGGGGAATGTCAGTAGCCTAGGCGCGCTGCATGGCGCTTCGTTATGTGAGGTATGGCGCTAATTGGGGAGTGGTGGCAAGAGAGGTGTTGCCATGTTGCACCCCTTTGGTGCTTCAGGCCTCAAAGGGGTGCATCAATACAGAACATTCCGATAAAACTGTGCAAAAAAGGTGCAATTCACCCTTTAGCTTGTACGGGGATGCCCGCCGCGAGTTCATCGCCCGCCTGCTGTAGCTGATACATCTGCCAGTAACGGCCCTGCTCAGCCAGCAGTTCAGCATGCGTTCCGCGCTCAACCACCTGACCGCGATGCAGCACTAAAATCTGATCGGCTTCCGTGATGGTGGAAAGCCGATGCGCGATGACCACAAGTGTACTGTGCTGGCGCAGCGCCCGTAACGCATGCTGAATGGCCTGCTCCGTACCAGAGTCTATATTGGCCGTGGCTTCGTCGAGGATTAAAATCTGCGGCAGTGAAACCAGCACGCGAGCCAGCGCCAGTAGCTGTTTCTGCCCAACCGACAGATTGTTACCCTGCTCGCCCAGCCGCGTGTGAATCCCTTCAGCCATGCTGCGTGCCAGTGGTGCCAGCTGCACCGTTTCCAGCGCCTGCCACACCTCCTCTTCCGGGATATCGCGGCCCAAACGCACGTTGGCCAGCAGCGAATCTGCCAGTACCACCGGGTCCTGCTGCACCATCGCAATACTTTGACGCAAGGCGGCATGCGACAACTGCGGCAGCGGGCGACCATCCAGTTCGATGCTACCGCGTGTTACCGGATAATAGCCCATCAGCAAATTGGCTAAGGTGCTTTTACCGCTGCCGGTATGACCGACCAGCGCAACAAAATTACGCGCCGGCACTTCAAGGTTAATATTGCTCAACACATCGCGATTATCGCGATAGGCAAAGCTCACATCACGCAGCGAGATACTGCCGGAGGCCAGCGGCTGAATATCACCGCCGTAACCTTGCTGTTCGGCATCCATTAGTTCGAAGATACGTTCGCCAGACACTACCGCTTGCTGCAGCATTGACTGCTGCGTGGTCAGCTCAATCAGCGGCTCGTTAAGCCGGCCAAGATAGGTAATAAAGGCATAGAGTACGCCGACTTCAAACACGCCCGGCGTGGCAAAGCTAAACAGCATCAGCAAACCGCAAAGAATCATGGCGGAAAACAGGCTCAGCAGCGGGCGCAATAAAAAGCCATCCAGCCGCAGCGTTTCCATCCGTGCCAGATAGTGTGAACGGCTGGCTTTGCCCATGCGCTCACCAAAGCGCGCCTGCTGGCGGAACTGCTGGATCACACTCATGCCGTTGATGACTTCGTTAAAGCCATTGTTGATATCCGCCAGATAACTGCGTACGCGACGTGCAATCGGCGTGCTGAAGCGTTGATATATCAACATTACCGTCAGCACCAACGGGAAAATCACCAGCGCGACCAGCGCCATGCGCCAATCCAGTGAGAACATCGCCACCAGCATCGCACCAATCAGAGCAGCAGCACGCAATACGGTGGCTACCACGGTGACGTAGAGATCTTTGATCACTTCGGTGTCGTTGGTGACGCGGGAGATAATCTGCCCCACCGGTTGCGTGTCGAAGGCGCTCAGCGGCTGGCGTAGCGCCGCGTTCATCACATCAACGCGCAGTTGCTGCACCACGCCAATTGCCGCGCGGTTAAACAGCAACGCTTGAAAATAGTGCAATCCCGCCGCCAGCAACTGCAGCAAAACAAAGCTCACCAGCAAGCCAGCGGCAATGCCCCACGGCATCTGATGCTTCGCTACCAAATTATCGATGAAATAGCTCACCAGAACCGGTCCGGTAACTTCAGCTGCGGCTGCAATCCACAGCATACCGACCGCCAGCCACAGCGATTTACGCCACGGTTTGCCGTACGCCAGCAGACGTTTCAGCGTCGGCCACAGACGTTGTGATTTAGCCACGGCTTGCTCCTTCTGCCACTTCATCGTCATCCAATGCCGCTTCCAACTGCTGATAACGGTACATATCGCGATACCAGCCCTGTTTTGCCGCTAAGGTGTCATGATCGCCACGCTGCGTCACTGCGCCCTGCTGCAGCACCAGAATTTCGCTGGCCTCAGTGAGCGCTGACAAACGATGCGCACTGATAATTAACGTGCGCCCTTTGCCCCACTGACGCAGGTTATGCAGAATGTCATGCTCGGTACGGCCATCTACCGCCGACAGAGCATCATCCAGAATCAGGATTTCCGCATTCAGCAGCAGCGCGCGTGCAATGGAGATGCGCTGTTTCTGTCCACCGGACAGCATCACGCCGCGCTCGCCGACTTCGGTTTCATAGCCCTGCGGCAGGCGCAGAATGTCGTCGTGCACGCAGGCCATCTTCGCCACCTGCTCCAGCTCTTGTTGCGTGGCATTCGGACAGCCGAGTGCCAGATTATTAGCGATGGTATCGGAGAACAGGAACGGCGTCTGACTCACTACCGCCAGCCGACTGCGCCAGCTATCGAGCCGCAGCTGCGGCAGCGGCGTGTTGTGATAGCGGATATCGCCCTGATCAACATCGAAATGGCGCTGAATCAGGCTGAGCAATGTGCTCTTACCGCAGCCAGTCGGTCCACATAATCCCAGCATCTGGCCCGGTTTTAACTGAAAATTGAGGTGACTGAGCACCGCGCCGGAACTGGCCGGATAGCGGAATTCACGGATCGCAACCTGCAGTACGCCCGGTTCAGGTGGTAACACTTTCTGTCCATCTTCGACCGCAGGCGCTTCTGTCAGCAGTGAGCGAATACGGCTCCACGCCGCGCTCCCACGCTCGACGATATTGATCATCCATGCCAGCGCCAGCATCGGCCAAATCATCAAACCGAGATACATCACAAAACTGGTGAGTTGACCGAGCGTTAAGCTGCCGTTCCACACCATCCAGCCACCACCGGCAATCGCCAACAGATTGGAGAAGCCGACGGCGATGTAAATGATCGGATCGAAACGCGCGTCAACGCGTGCCACGTGCAGATTTTTCTTGCCGGTATCTGCGGCGATGCCCGCAAACTGTTGCGACTGGTGATCTTCAAGGCCAAACGCCTTGATCATGCGAATGCTGGTCAGGCTTTCCTGAGTTTGATCGTTAAGGCTGGAGAAGGCCGCCTGCGCCACTTTGAAACGCTGATGCAAGCGTGCGCCATCTTTTTGAATAGCGAATGCCATAATCGGCATCGGTATTAGCGCCAGTAACGTCAGCTCCCAGCTAATTTGTGTGCTCATCACGATCAGCACTACCAATCCCATTACCAGCGAATCCACCAGCGTCAGCACGCCTTCACCGGCGGCAAACACTACGCGATCGACATCATTGGTGGCACGGGCGATAAGATCGCCCGTGCGATGACGCAGATAGAAGGCAGGATGTTGGCGACTGAGCTGACGGTAAAAATCTTCTCGCAGCTCAACGGCCAATTGGTAGGAGGCGCCGAACAGCAGCACGCGCCAGACGTAACGCAGCAGATAGACGATCACCGCGGTCAGCAGCATCACGCCAATCCACATGAAGATCTGCCCTGCGCTCAGGTTATGCTGGGTGACGCCGTCGACAATCACGCCGACCACGTGCGGGGGCAGCAACTGCAGCAGCGCAATAACAATCAGCAAGCTGACGGCACCCAAATATCGCCGCCACTCGCGCAAAAAATACCAACTTAACTGGCTGAATAATCGCACAAGCGTGTCTCTTTCTCTGCCCGTTAGGGCGCTACCGGCAATGCGGTGGTGTATTTAATCTCTTCCATGGCAAAACTGGAGGTCACATCCATCAGGCCCGGCACACCATTCACCAGACGCTTATAAAAGTTGTCATAGCTCTTCATGTCCGCCACCTGAATACGCAGCAAATAATCGTACTCACCCGCCATGCGGTAAAACGCCATCACTTCCGGCATTTGCTGCACCACGGCGACAAATTGCTTAAACCACTCGCTACTGTGCTGCTGAGTTTTAACAAACATAAAGGCGGTGAGCGATAGACCGATTTTCTCGCCGTCCACCAGCGCCACACGCGCACGAATAATGCCATCATCTTCCAGTTTTTTCAGGCGTTTCCAGCACGGCGTGGTGGTGAGATTCACGGCTTCGGCCAACGTCTGCAACGACAGCGTGCAATCCTGCTGCAGCATTGCCAGCAAAGCACGGTCAGTTTTATCTAACATTTGCCACTCCTGGAGAAAAATTTTCTCTAAGCGCACCATTATACCCCGATTAAAGCAACCTCTTTTTCCTGCCAGTGCCTTACAATGTGCGCAATAATGATCACGGAAAAGCAACATGCAAACGCTCTGGGTTCGCCACGCCATCAATGAAATTAACGCCGATTTTCAGCGTTCAGCGGATACGCATCTCATCCGCTTCAAACTGGACGATTTCCCCGGCATTCACTGCTATCTAAAGGATGAAAGCACCCATCCTAGTGGCAGCCTGAAACATCGCCTGGCGCGCTCCCTGTTTCTCTACGGTTTGGTTAATGGCTGGATCGGTGAAAATACGCCGATCATTGAAGCCTCTTCTGGCAGCACCGCCGTATCGGAAGCTTATTTCGCGCAGCTGCTTGGCCTGCCATTTATCGCGGTGATGCCCGCCAGTACCGCCAAACGTAAAATCGAGATGATTCGTTTTTATGGCGGCGAGTGCCATTTCGTCGCCGATCCCTGCCAGCTGTATAGCGAATCCGAGCGTTTAGCGCGTGAATTAAAAGGCCACTTTATGGACCAGTTCACTTACGCTGAGCGCGCGACGGACTGGCGCGGCAACAACAATATCGCCGAAAGCATTTTCCGTCAGATGTCGCATGAACCTTTTCCGGTACCGCATACCGTCATCATGAGCGCCGGCACCGGCGGGACCTCAGCCACCTTAGGCCGTTACATCCGCTATCAGGGCCACGATACCCGCCTGCTGGTGGTCGACCCGCAGCATTCTGTGTTCTTTGATTACTGGCACAGCCACGACACTACGCTGCGCAGCGAACGCGGCAGTTTGATTGAGGGCATTGGCCGTCCACGCGTGGAACCGTCGTTTTTACCGGACGTAATTGACGAAATGATGAAGGTGCCGGATGGGGCGACCGTCGCTGCGATGCTGCAGTTGGAGCAGATCCTCGGACGTCGTCCTGGCGCTTCAACCGGCACTAACTTCTGGGGCATGTTGCAGGTAGCAAAACGCATGCGGGAAAATGGCGAACAAGGTTCACTGGTGACGCTGCTATGCGATAGCGGCGAGCGCTATCCCGATACCTATTACAATGCAGAATGGGTGAAGCAGAATATCGGCGACATTACGCCGTGGGTGCATGAGCTGCAATAAAAAACCGGACGTCCTGTCCGGTTCACTGTAAGCCTCAGCATTCGGGGGAATAATCGAGGTGTGGTGTGGTCATCCAGTGATTTAAGTAGTGAGACACCGCCTGTGTCTCGCAATGACCAATAATCGGTAAATGCGGCAATGACGTTTTCAGTTGATTCATTGCATTGCACATAATAAATCCGTTGCCCACGCGCTCCAGCATTTCACGATCGTTCATCGCATCGCCAAACGCCATGCAGTCGGAGAGCGACAGCGAAAGATGCTGACACAGACGTCCCAACGCCGCGCCTTTATGGCAGTCGACCGGCAATACCTCCAGGCAATCCCACGCGGAAAAACAAATATTGGCCCGCTCGCCTAATGCGGCCTGCAGTTCACTTCTTAACGCCTGCAACATTTCATGCGGCGCAATAAAACAGATCTTAGTCACTTCATGCGCCGACATCTGGCGCAAGTCACGCAGTTGGTAATGGAACCCGCTCATCGCATGAGCTTCCAGCGCACCAGGCAAGGGCTTATCAGTAAACCAGCCTTCATCATTGAAAATATGAATCGACGCCGGCGTTTGCCAATGGGTGTGAATCACCTCTTCAGCCACAGATGAGCTCAAATCACAGCCGTAAAGCGGGTTGCCTTCCAGATCATGAATACGCGTGCCGTTGCCGGTGATCAGCCATGCTGGCAAGGTGATTTGCTCGCGGACTCGCTGCATATCCATCAGATGGCGACCGGTGGCAAAAGCCAGAGTTACCCCGCGCTGATGCAACGCCTGCAGGCTTGCCAGCGTCTCATTACCTAACCGATGGGTGGGCAGCAGCAGCGTACCGTCCATATCAAATGCCGCGAGACGAGCCATGCGAATTCTCCTGTCTGAATGAGGTGGCTACTATCGCCTGGTAATTACGGAACTAATAGTGAATACTTTTTGAAAACTGTTCCGGGTTTAGCTATGCGCGAACTGCATCGGGTCAACCAATTTCAGCGTCTGTGGCAACTCAGCCACGGTGAAACACAACGTCTCAGCGTCGCTGTGATGGCACAGCACTGTTTTTGCAGTGAACGCCACGCGCGTACGCTGCTACGCCAATGGCAGGACGCGGGTTGGCTGCGCTGGCGCGCTGAATCCGGACGCGGCAAACAGGGCGAGCTGACTTTTCTGCTGTCGCCGGAGCAGCTGCGTCAGCAGTTGTTAACACGGCAACTTGATGCCGGTGAAGCGGTACAAGCCTTGCAAGTGCTGGATCTGCATCCCGATCGACTGGTGAAAATGCTGTGGCCGCTGATGGGCGGCCAATGGCAAAACCAGTCGCCGATTTTGCGCATCCCCTATTACCGCGCGATGGAACCGCTGCGTCCGCTGCAGCTGACCGGTCGCGCCGAGCAACATCTGGCGCGCCAGGTTTTCTCCGGGCTAACGCGCTTTCGCGATAACGATGTTGAAGGCGATATCGCTCACCATTGGCAGCACGATGCCAGCGGCCGTGAATGGTACTTCTGGCTGCGCCCGCAGCTCAGCTGGCATAACGATGAGCCGGTGCAAGCGGCGCAACTGGTCGAGCAGCTGCAACAGATCATGCAATCGCCGCGCGGTTCGCGCCTGCTGGCGGCAATTGAGCAAATTGAAGCCCCGCATCCGCTGGCGGTGCATATTCAACTGCGCGAAAGCGATTACTGGCTGCCGCAGCGGCTGGCGCATCAGTTCTGTTTGTTACCTCATCCTGAATTCGCTGATATTGGCAGCGGAGCATGGAAACTGACGCACTTCACCGCTGATCTGGTGCGGCTGGAGAGCCATGCGCGCTGGCATTTGCAGCGCCCGCTGATCCAGCGGATGGAATACTGGATCACGCCACAGCTGTTTGATCGTGATCTCGGCACCAGCTGTAGCCACCCGGTGCAAATCGCGATTGGCGATCCTGATGAACTGGATACGCTGCGGTCAGTAGATCGCAGCATAAGCCTCGGATTTTGCTATCTCGCACCGCGTATCTCTTCGCACTTCAGTGCCGACCAAGCCAAATCGCTGATTGCGCTGATTCAGCGTAGCGGCGTGATTCAGCAGTTGCCGCTGGATGAAGGCTTGATCACCCCAAGTCACGAACTGCTCCCCGGCTGGCCCGTACCGTTTGCAGAGTGCGACAACATTGCACTGCCGCCAGCTCTGACGCTGCATTACCATTTACCGGTCGAGTTGCATGTCATGGCACAAGCGCTGATCCCCCTGCTGGCGCAATACGGCTGCACCCTGACCTGCGTATTCCACGACGTAAAAAGCTGGCGCGACGATATCGATCTCAGTGAAGCTGATGTCGTGATGGGCGATCGGCTGATCGGCGATGCGCCGCTGTTCACATTGGTGAACTGGCTGGAGAACGATGCGGTATGGCAACCGCTGCGCGAAGACGTGCTGCAACAACCGCTCAGCGCTATCGCCCAGCAACCCAGCGCGGCGCTGCGTGGCGAGCAAACCCATCAACTGTTCCAGCATCTGATGCGCGCAGGTCATCTTCTGCCACTGTTTAACTATCGCTATCAGGTTTTTGCTCCGCCTGGCGTTGAGGGCATTCAACTCAACAGTTTGGGCTGGTTTGATTTCACCCGCGCCTGGATTCCGCCGCCAACCACAGCCAGCGTTACATCCTAAAAAATTCGAGTGGCAGAAAGGCGGCAAGTGGTTGAATTCCAGGAACTTACAGAAATAAGTGACCGGGGTGAACACGCGCAGCCAACGCATCTACCCAAGAGTAGGCGCCATGAAGGGACTTGAAGTATGACGGGTATACTGTTCAGTCCGCGTCTGAGCCAGTACCATAGGCGCACTGATTTTTGGGGAAGAAAAAATGAAAAGAGCCGTTGTGGTATTTAGTGGCGGACAAGACTCCACCACCTGTTTAATTCAGGCGCTGCAACATTATGATGAAGTGCATTGCGTCACCTTTGATTACGGCCAGCGTCATCGCGAAGAGATTGAGGTTGCGGCTGAGCTGTCACAAAAGCTCGGCGTACGTGCGCACAAAGTGCTGGATGTGACGCTGCTCAACGAGTTAGCCGTCAGCAGCCTGACACGCGATAATATTCCCGTACCGACGTATGATCCTAACGCCAGCGGTTTACCGAGTACCTTTGTGCCGGGCCGCAATATTCTGTTCCTGACGCTGGCATCAATTTATGCCTATCAGGTTGAAGCTGAGGCAGTCATCACCGGCGTATGTGAGACCGATTTCTCCGGTTATCCGGATTGCCGCGATGAGTTTGTTAAAGCCCTGAATAACGCCGTCAGTCTGGGAATGGCGCGCAATATTCGCTTTGAAACGCCGCTAATGTGGCTGAACAAAGCGGAGACCTGGGCGCTGGCAGATTACTGGCAGCAGTTGCCGTTGGTACGCGCCGAAACCCTCACCTGCTATAACGGCATTAAGGGCGATGGATGTGGCGAATGCGCAGCCTGTCATTTACGTGCCCGCGGCTTAGCCGAGTATCAGGAAAACACGTCAGCCGTGATGGCCGCGATGAAACAGAAAAGCGGCCTCAGCTGATTCAGATTGCGCTGTAAGCTGGCGTCATTGATGCCAGCTAATGACTCTCAAGCATCAACGCCGCCATACGATCTCGCAACTCCCCCTCCATCGGCACCGCTTTTTGCGTGCGTAAATCGATACAAACAAAGGTTAGCGCTGCGTCAGCCACCACCGAATTATCTTTCGCCAATAATACGCGCTGCGTGATCACACCACTTTTACCGCTTAGCTGAGATACTTCACTTTCAATATTCAGCACGTCGCCCAGCACTGCCGGACGACGATAGTTAATGTTGATATTCACCACCACAAACGCCAGCTGTTGCGCCATCAGCCAATGAAAGGCATCGACATCCTCCAGCCACTGCCAGCGCGCCTCTTCAAGAAACTCCAGATAGCGCGCGTTATTCACGTGCTGATAAACATCCAGATGATACCCGCGCACTTTAATTGTGGTTTGCATTGTTGCTCCTGTTCAGGCTGAGAATGACAACTGGTAAGACCTGTTGAGCATAGCACAGCCTGAATAGGGGCTTTTTCAATCCTTCAAAGTCGCGAGTCGCCTCACAGTTTAAGCCGAGCGCTGTTACGCTCTATCAATGCACTGCCGATGCCCGGCACCTCCTTGAGTTGCTCAATGGCAGTAAAGGGACCGTATTGCTCGCGATAACTCACTATCGCCTGCGCTTTCTTTAGTCCTATGCCATTCATGCCAGCAGCGAGCTGCTCAGCTGTGGCTGAATTAATGCTGACCTGCCCTTCCTGTGGCGTGGAAACTTGCGTTGCCTGTGTTTCGCTGGGGCTCTCGGCGGCCGCGAGCCCAGTGGTATAAACTGCGCCGCCCAGCGCCAGCGCAATACAGAGGGCATGAAACGTTGATTTAACCATGCTGTGTTTCTCCTTGTGTTTGACAGCAACAGCAGGGTGTCACAGCTAAAATCAACGCTCAAAAGGGCAATTCCAGAAATGGAAAAGGCCGCATAAGCGGCCTTTCGGTATTGCAGTGATTTAACTTTTTTTGTGAGGCTTACTGGTTTTGTGCAGCGGCGCCGTACTTAATCTTCGCCTCTTTACGCAGGTTTTCCAGCAGCGCTTCAAAGGCGATCTGCGCATTATTCTGCGTCACACCTTTCACCATCTCATCGGTCTGTGCCTGCGGCATATTGCCGGCGCTGACTTTATCCAGCGCCACCAGCACCACATTGCCTTGCATATCTTCGCTTACGCCCCACGACGGCTTATTGTCGGCAGGTTGTGGCAGATTGAAAGCTGACTGCGCAACCGGATCCTGTGCATTGCGGTCGAATGATTTGCTGGCGCTGAGCGTCAAGCCCGCAGCTTGCAGCGCATCTGCTTTACCGGCTTTCAGATCGGCCAGCAATTTGTCGGCCTGCGCTTTTGCCTGCTGCGTCGCTTTATCATGCTTCAGGGTATCCACAATCTGCGCTTTAACCTGATCCAACGGCTTCACCGCTTCCGGTTTATGCTCGCTGATACGCAAGACGAAGGCGCGATCGCCATCCACAGAAATGATGTCGGAGTTGTTACCCGGCGCACCATTCTGACCGACTAAACCACCGTTGAAGATCGCCTGCTTAACCGCATCGAAATTCAGCTCATCTGGCAAGTTATCGCGGGTGATCCAATTGGTTTCGACCACTTTCAGACCCGAAGCCTGTGCTGCGCCAGCCAGCGATTCATTATCATTGCTGGCCGCTTCGCTCACTTTCTGCTGAATTTTGTAGAAGGCATCCACCGCTTTCTCTTGCTTCACTTTGTCCGCAACGGCGTCATGCACTTCGGCCAGCGGCTTAACCTGCTCCGGCTGAATATCGTCCAGGCGCACCACGAGGTAGCCAACAGAAGACTTAATAGCACCCGACAGCTGGCCTTTCTGCGTCAGATTGGCATTTTTCAGCTCGTCTGGCGTAGTGCTCGGCTCCAGCCACCCCATATCGCCACCTTTACGCGCTGAGATTGGGTCAACTGATTTGCTTTTTGCCAGTGCAGCGAAATCTTCACCTTTTTTCAGGGCATCAACCACGGCGTTGGCATCGGCTTCAGTTTTGGTCTGAATCACGCTATAGCGATTGCGCTGCGGCTGTGAATAATCCGCTTTATGTTGGTCGTACCAGCTCTGAATATCTGCTTCGCTGGCCGTTTCCGTCATGCTAGCGGCATCCATTTTGATGTAGCTCACGCGGAACTGCTCAGGCGCCATAAAGCTGTTTTGATGTTGCTGATAATACTGACTGACTTCATCGTCACTGACGGTCTGTTTAGCCGCCAACGCGTTGACATCAATCACCGCCTGGCGCACTTCACGCTGCTGTGATACCAGATCCACCAGTTTGCTGGTTTCGCCTTTCAGCATGAAATCGGTATTGGCAATGGCGTTAATCAGCTGCTGCGTCGCCAGCTGCTTGCGCAGCGCTTCCGCATACTGGTCAGCGGTGAAGCCCATGCTGGTGATCAGGCCGCTGTATTTGGCGTTGTCGAACTTACCGTTGGTCTGGAAGGCTTTTTGATTGAAAATTGCCTGTTTCACCTGATCATCGCTGATGCCAATGTGCAGATCTTTGATGTATTGATCGAGCAGTGCCTGATCAATCAGCTGTGACAGCGCCTGCTGACGCATCTGCTGCATATAGCCTTCGTTGCTGGCTAGCTGTGAGAACTGATCGCCCAGCATCTGCTGCTGACGATTGCGCTCATTGTTATAACCCTGCTCCAGCTCCGCACGGCTGATCTCATGGCCGTTAACTTTCGCGGCATAATCGCTGCCGCCGCCAATCAGGTAGTTGCCCACCCCGGTGAGTACAAAAGACAGGATGATCAATCCCAGAATAATCTTGAGCACGACATGATTCGACGCCGCGCGTAAATTGTCCATCATGGTATGACAACACTCCGCTGTAGTGTGAATGTAAAGCTTTAACACGATGTCATCATCGTGCAACTGCTGTTCAGGCTGGCAGTTGGCAACCATGCGGAGACAACAACCAAAGGCCATCGCCGCGCATCAAGAATAAAAAAGGCACATCAAAAATGATGTGCCCGTATGTTACATGAGAACGGCTTTTGCGTCCTCAATCCATGGAAGAAATTGCTTCAATGGATAGATCAGCGGTCATTAATTGACGGAATCTTTCAGTGCTTTACCTGCACGGAAGCCCGGAACTTTACCAGCCGGGATGGTGAGTTCTTTACCCGTTTGTGGGTTACGGCCTGTACGAGCTGCACGCTCACGTACAGAGAAAGTACCGAAACCAACCAGTGCCACTTCATCACCGCCTTTCAGAGCTTCGGTAACGGACTCCATGAATGCATCTAATACACGTCCCGCTGCTGCTTTAGAAATGTCAGCGTCTGCAGCAATTTTGTCGATCAACTGTGACTTATTCACTCTCTTCATCCCCTCTTTTATTATTCACATCGCACCCGCGCTTCCCGCCCGGTGCGAACGCGCAGCAAGTTATATCAAGCCTGTGGAGCCGAAACAACGGTATTCATCTTAATCGTTGATCCAGCAGCCCACTAAGTTAGCGGCACAAAAAAAAGCTGGCAAGCAACAATTTGCCTGCCAGCTTCGCTTTTTAGCGGTTTATGTCGCTAATCACTATTTTGCGGTCGCAACCTGCATACCATATGGCGCATTTTCCAGTGCCAGGTTCAGCACCTCTTCAATACGCTTCACCGGATGAATCTCCAGATCGGCAATCACGTTCTGTGGAATATCTTCCAGATCGCGCTTGTTTTCATCGGGAATCAGTACCGTTTTAATGCCACCACGATGCGCTGCGAGCAACTTCTCTTTCAGTCCGCCAATCGGCAGAACCAAGCCACGCAGGGTGATTTCGCCCGTCATCGCCACGTCAGAACGTACCGGGTTACCGGTTAAGCATGAGACCAGCGCGGTGCACATGGCGATACCGGCGCTTGGGCCATCTTTCGGCGTCGCACCTTCTGGCACATGGACGTGAATGTCACGTTTCTCGTAGAAATCAGCATTGATGCCCAGTTTCTCCGCACGCGCACGCACTACAGTCAGCGCCGCCTGAATCGATTCCTGCATCACTTCGCCCAGCGAACCGGTGTAAGTCAGCTTACCTTTGCCAGGTACGCAGGCAGTTTCGATGGTCAGCAGATCGCCGCCCACTTCCGTCCACGCCAGACCGGTCACCTGACCAACACGGCTTTCGCTCTCTGCACGACCATAATCAAAGCGCTGCACGCCAAGGAAATCCTTGAGATTATCACCGTTGATCACGATGTGTTTTTTCGATTTGTCCATCAGCAGCGTTTTCACCGCTTTACGGCACAGCTTGGAGAGTTCGCGCTCCAGACTACGCACGCCCGCTTCACGGGTGTAATAGCGAATGATACCTACAATGGCACTGTCGTCGACGGTGATCTCTTTGTCTTTCAGCGCATTACGTTCAATCTGTTTCGGCAGCAAATGTTGCTTAGCGATATTCAGCTTTTCATCTTCGGTATAACCCGAAAGACGAATCACTTCCATACGGTCAAGCAGCGGCGCTGGGATGTTCATGGAGTTGGAGGTCGCCACGAACATCACGTCAGAAAGATCGTAATCGACTTCCAGATAGTGATCGTTGAACGCGATGTTCTGCTCGGGATCCAGCACCTCAAGCAGCGCTGAAGCCGGATCGCCGCGCATGTCGGACGACATTTTGTCGATCTCATCCAACAGGAACAGCGGGTTCTTCACGCCAACTTTCGCCATTTTTTGGATCAGCTTACCGGGCATAGAGCCAATGTAGGTACGACGATGTCCGCGAATTTCCGCTTCATCGCGTACGCCACCCAGCGCCATACGCACATATTTGCGTCCGGTTGCCTTCGCAATCGACTGGCCCAGCGAGGTTTTACCTACGCCTGGCGGTCCAACGAGACACAGAATCGGTCCTTTGATTTTGCTGACGCGACTCTGCACCGCAAGATACTCAAGGATGCGGTCTTTAACACGCTCCAGACCATAATGGTCAATATCCAGCGTCTCTTGCGCTTTACGCAGGTCTTTTTTCACCTTGCTGCGCGCGACCCATGGAACCTGAACCATCCAGTCAATATAGCCACGAACCACGGTCGCTTCTGCTGACATCGGCGACATCATCTTCAGCTTTTGTAACTCAGCTTCAGCTTTTTCACGCGCTTCGGTCGGCATTTTAGCCGCTTCAATCTTACGTTTCAGCGCCTCGTATTCATCGGGCGCGTCATCCATTTCGCCCAGCTCTTTCTGAATGGCTTTCATTTGCTCATTCAGATAGTACTCACGCTGGCTTTTCTCCATCTGCTTTTTAACGCGGTTGCGAATACGCTTCTCAACCTGCAGCAGATCGATTTCTGATTCCATCATCGCCATCAGATATTCCAGACGTTCATTCACGTCGGACATCTCCAGCACCGACTGTTTATCAGCCAGTTTCAGCGGCATATGCGCTGCTACGGTGTCGGCCAATCGGGCCGCATCGTCAATGCTGTTGAGGGAAGTTAATACCTCAGGCGGGATCTTTTTATTCAGCTTGATATAGCCTTCAAACTGGTTGATGGCCGTGCGCACCAGCACTTCCTGTTCGCGCTCTTCAATTTCCGGCGAGACCAGATATTCAGCCTGGGCAACAAAATGGTCGCCATTATCAGCTAACGTGGTGATGTGCGCGCGCTGTAAACCTTCAACCAGCACTTTTACCGTGCCGTCTGGAAGTTTCAGCATCTGCAATACAGAAGCGACGGTCCCTACTGAGAAGAGATCGTTAATGCCAGGTTCATCCGTTGAAGCCTCTTTCTGTGCAACCAGCATGATCTTTTTATCATGATCCATCGCGGCTTCGAGGCACCGAATCGATTTTTCCCGGCCAACAAACAACGGAATTACCATGTGCGGATAAACCACCACGTCGCGCAACGGCAACACGGGGATTTCAATGCGTTCAGAACGCTCAGGATTCATAGAGCTCTCTCTTAGTTTAATGTCCGCCAGGTGATGGGTACCGCGCAATAGAGGTTTTGCAGTTAAACCCACAGGATATTGAGTATATGGGGATGCTTGTACGACATTCAATGTCACTGGCGAGAGAAAAACAAAAGGGGAAAGATTTTTCCCCTTTTTTAAGATAACAACGCGGTGCGATTGTTTATTTATTCGCCAGAAGCCTGGGCTTCGTGCTTTCCATAAATCAACATCGGCTCGGATTGACCATCAATTACTGACTCATCAATCACCACTTTTTCAACGTCATCCATTGATGGCAAGTCATACATGGTTTCGAGTAACGCACCTTCCACGATGGAACGCAGACCACGTGCACCGGTTTTACGTGACATCGCTTTTTTAGCAATTGCCGTTAAAGCTTCGTCACGGAATTCCAGCTCTACACCTTCCAGATTGAACAACGCCTGATACTGTTTGGTCAGCGCATTCTTCGGCTCACGCAGAATCTGAATCAGCGCCTCTTCACTCAACTCGCTCAGCGTTGCTACGACGGGCAGACGACCAATGAATTCAGGAATCAGGCCAAACTTGATCAGATCTTCTGGCTCAACCTGCGACAACAATTCGCCTTCGCTCGCCTTCTGAGATTTGCCCTTCACGGTTGCGCCGAAGCCGATACCGGATCCGGTTTCAACACGTTGAGAAATCACTTTGTCGAGACCGGCAAATGCACCACCACAGATGAACAGAATCTTAGAGGTATCAACCTGCAAGAATTCCTGCTGTGGATGTTTGCGTCCGCCCTGCGGCGGTACAGCAGCCACGGTGCCTTCAATCAGTTTCAGCAGCGCTTGCTGCACGCCTTCGCCCGATACGTCACGGGTGATCGATGGGTTGTCAGACTTACGAGAAATCTTATCGATTTCATCAATGTAGACAATACCGCGCTGCGCTTTCTGCACGTCGTAATCACACTTCTGCAGCAGCTTCTGGATGATGTTCTCAACATCCTCACCCACATAACCGGCTTCGGTCAGCGTGGTGGCATCGGCCATGGTAAATGGCACATCCAGTAAACGCGCCAGCGTTTCTGCCAGCAATGTTTTACCGCTACCGGTTGGACCGATCAGCAAAATGTTACTTTTGCCCAGTTCGATGCCATTACTGGTATCGCCATTGCGCAGGCGTTTGTAGTGGTTATACACCGCTACTGCCAACACTTTCTTCGCCCTTTCCTGACCAATTACATAATCATCAAGATGATGGCGGATTTCGTGCGGCGTCGGCAGTGAACTGCGCTCGCGATGCGGCGCTACTTCCTTAATCTCTTCACGAATGATGTCGTTGCAGAGATCAACGCACTCATCGCAAATGTACACTGACGGCCCGGCAATTAGCTTACGGACTTCATGCTGGCTTTTGCCGCAGAAAGAGCAGTACAGCAACTTACCTGAACCGTCTTTGCGCTTATCTGTCATCAGCTAACCTCTTTTCTTTCTCAGACCAAATTTGTTGTACGGCGCTGGCCGTACATCAACGGCCGATATGCATTCAACCCATCTGCCTGCTTCCCGTTAACTATAGCGTAAGGGGCAGACAGATGTGTCTTATTGGCGATGCGTCAGAATAGAATCGACTAAGCCATACTCTACCGCTTCGCCCGCAGAGAGGAAACGATCGCGCTCGGTGTCGCGTTCGATCTCTTCCAGCGACTTGCCGGTATGCTCAGCCATTAACTCATTCATACGCTGCTTCACTTTCAAAATTTCGCGCGCATGGATTTCGATATCCGTCGCCTGGCCCTGATAACCGCCTAACGGCTGATGAATCATCACACGTGAATTAGGTAGGCAGAAACGTTTGCCTTTGGTGCCCGCAGTCAGCAGGAACGCACCCATTGAACAAGCCTGACCCATACAGATGGTACTAACGTCGGGCTTGATAAATTTCATGGTGTCATAAATCGACATCCCAGCAGTAATCACGCCGCCAGGCGAGTTAATGTAGAGGTAAATGTCTTTTTCAGGATTCTCAGCTTCCAGAAACAGCATCTGCGCCACGATCAGGTTAGCCATATGATCTTCAACCTGACCGGTCAGGAAGATCACACGCTCTTTGAGCAGGCGAGAGTAGATGTCGTAAGAACGCTCGCCGCGCGAGGTTTGTTCGACCACCATTGGCACCAGCGCCATGTGCGGTGCAGTAAATTCACGATCGCCACTGTATGACATTACCGTCTCCTGATAAATTTCATTGGCAACATTCTGTACCGATTTTACGTAAGCCGCGGCAGGAACACTACGTGCCACGGTCTCAAACCGAGATATCGACACGGTTAATCAGTCAGTCTCACTGTTTTCATGCATTCTCCCTGTATCTGGGGATGCTGCCCAGTTGTTTCAAGCATAACAACCTTTTGCCCATTCGCTAACACGGAAAAAGAGCTTAGCGGATAATTTGCCGATTAATTAAGCAAATAGAGGACAAATCTGCGCACATCACGCCAGAAACGAAAAAGCCCGCGACTTTTCAGTCACGGGCTTAGCACTTACGGTTAACTTACGAATCAGGCCGCTGAGGTCTGGTTCATCAGTTCCTGGAAGTTAGTGGCTTTGTCAGTAACTTTGGCTTTGGCCAGAACTGCTTCAACCGCTTGCTCTTCCAGAGCCACGTTGCGCATGTTGTTCATCAGCTCGCTGTTTTTGCTGTAGAACTCAATCACTTCCTGCGGATCTTCATACGCAGAAGCCATCTCTTCGATCAGCGTTTTAACGCGATCTTCATCAGCCTGCAGTTCGTTGATGCGAATCACTTCGCCCAACAGCAGGCCAACAACTACGCGACGTTTAGCCTGCTCTTCGAACAGTTCACGTGGCAGTTCCAGCGCTTGCTTCTCGTTGCCACCAAAACGCTGTGCTGCCTGACGGCGCAGAACGTCGATTTCGCTGTCGATCAGCGCAACCGGAACATCGATGTCGTTGGCGTTAACCAGACCGTCGATTGCCTGAGTCTTCACGCGATTGCGGATAGCACCTTTCAGCTCGCGATCCATGTTCTTACGCACTTCAGCACGTAGACCGGCAATTGAACCATCTTCCACGCCAAAGCGCTTGATGAACTCTTCTGTCAGCTCTGGCAGCTCACGGGTTTCAACTTTCTTCAGCACGATTTCGAACTTCGCGTCTTTCCCTTTCAGGTTTTCAGCGTGGTAATCGTCTGGGAATTTCACGTCGATAGTGAAGGTTTCGCCGGCTTTATGGCCAACAACGCCCTCTTCGAAGCCTGGGATCATACGGCCCTGGCCCATTGCCAGCACGAAGTCAGAGGCTTTGCCGCCTTCAAACTCTTCGCCGTCAACAGAACCGCTAAAGTCGATGGTTGCGCGATCTTCAGCAGTCGCTGCAGCATCGCTCTCTTTCCAGGTCGCCTGCTGCTTCTGCAGGGTTTCCAGCATGGTATCAACGTCAGCGTCAGTCACTTCTACTACTGGCTTCTCGACTTCGATGGCATCCAGGCCTTTCAGCTCAACTTCTGGATACACTTCGAACTCAACCGCGTAGGTGAAATCTTCGCCTTCTTTATATTCGCCCGGCACATAGTTTGGTGCGCCAGCCGGATTGATTTTCTCTTTGATGATGGCGTCAACGAAGTTGCGCGTCATCAGCTCGCCCAGCACGTCCTGGCGAACAGAAGCACCGTAGCGCTGAGAAATGATGTGTGCCGGCACTTTGCCTTTACGGAAACCGTCGATACGGACTTTCTTAGCCACTTCCACCAGTTCTTTCTTCACTGCGCTCTCGATGCTGTCAGCTGCAACAGTAATCGAAATGCGACGGCCCAGACCCTGAGTGGTTTCTACTGAAACTGTCATCTTGTTACCTCAAAAAATCACGTGCTCGGTCAACTTCAGACACCACACATAAATGCGCCGTATCCAACAACCGGGACGGCCTCTGCAGGCAGAACCTAATCCCTGTTACCAGAAGCGTCCCGAAGACATTCCGGAAAAATAGACGCCGCATTATAGCGGCATCGCTGGAATGAGTCGAGGCTGCAAACTCACCACTTTTTGGCGGTTTTGCTGCTTTTTTGCGCCGTAGATCGCGTTTGGAGGGAATAAATGAAAAGAAAACGGCCCGCAGGCCGTTTTGAGGAAGGTGATGAAATGAATTCAGGCAAGGGTTCCTGCACCGCGACAATTGGGTGAGGCCAGAACCGTATCCTGCAATCCATCCCACTCTTTTTGCGTGTAAGTATGCAGTGCCAGCGCGTGTACGCTGCCCGCTAACTCGGCTGCCAGTTCACCATAAATGGCGCGATGGCGTTGCAGAAAGCGCTGACCGGTAAATCGATCGCTGACTATCACCACTTTAAAGTGACTTTCAGAACCGGCGGGCACGTTATGACGGTAGCTTTCATCGTGCACTTCAAGATGTGCAGGCTCGAAAGCGTTACGCAACTTTTCTTCTATTTGTTCGCGAATCATGATTAACACTCCTCTCCGGCGAGCGCTGTGCCCATCTGTTTAAATATTAGTAGGTTTTTCGCCGCTTCCGCGGGTTAGCCGCAAATAAATCCCTCGACGCTGCGCATAGTAACCCGCTTATGCTTCAGGTCAACCGGGCGGCATTTCTGCACGTCTGAAAAAAGCCTTTACAATCAATTTCCATTGGCCCGGGGCTTTTTTCACCGCTGCGCAATGCTATGATGGCCGCAGTTTTGCAAACCAACCTATATGCTAACGAGAATGAGTATGTTGAAAAAACTGTTATTCCCTCTGCTGGCTGCTTTTATTTTGGCCGGCTGTGCCAGCAACAACACCACGTTGGATATTCAACCGAAGATTCAACTGCCGCAGCAAGATCCAAGTCTGATGGGCGTTACCATCAGTGTTAACGGTGCCGATCAACGTTCCGATCAGGCGCTGGCGAAAGTCAACCGCGATGGTCAACTGATTACGCTGACGCCTTCACGCGACCTGCGCTTCCTGCTGCAGGAAGTGTTGGAGAAGCAGATGACGTCACGCGGTTATATGATCGGCCCAAGCGGTGCGGTAGATCTGCAAATTGTGGTGAACGGTCTATATGCTGATGTAACACAGGGCAACGTGCGCTATAGCATTACGACTAAAGCCGATATCTCCATCATCGCTACCGCGAAAAACGGCAACAAGCAGGTGAAAAACTATCGCCAGACTTACAGCGTAGAAGGTGCGTTTACCGCTACCAACGCGAAGATCACCAACGCGGTTAACTCAACGCTGAGTGACGTGATTGCTGATATGGCGCAGGACACCAGCGTTCACAACTTCATTAAGCAGAACGCCCGCTAATTTCCGCAGTAATTTGCCCGGTCACTTCTGGCCGGGCTTCATTCCAGGTTGGCTATGACATCTCATTATCTGCGTATTTTTACCCAACGTAATGCGGCGGTATTGCTGCTGCTCGGTTTTGCCTCTGGCTTACCACTGGCGTTAACCGCCGGGACGTTACAGGCGTGGATGACGGTTGAGAACGTTGACCTGAAAACGATTGGTTTCTTCTCCCTTGTCGGCCAGGCTTACGTATTTAAGTTTCTGTGGTCGCCGATGATGGATCGCTATACGCCGCCGTTTCTTGGCCGGCGTCGCGGCTGGCTGCTGGTCACTCAGCTGGCACTGATTGGCGGCATTATTGCCATGGGCTTTATGCAACCCTCGCGTGACTTAACGCTGCTGGCGGCGTTGGCGGTTTTGGTGGCGTTCTGTTCGGCTTCGCAGGATATCGTGTTTGATGCCTGGAAAACCGACGTGCTACCGCCGGAAGAGCGCGGCAGCGGCGCGGCCATCACCGTGCTAGGTTATCGTCTGGCGATGCTGATTTCGGGCGGACTCGCGCTTTGGTTAGCGGATCGCTATCTCGGCTGGCAAGCCACGTACTGGCTGATGGCGCTGTTGATGGTGCCAGGGCTGATCGCGACATTACTGGCTAAAGAGCCGACAATGCCAGCGCGTGAACCACATTCATTACGTCAGGCAGTAACGTTCCCGCTTAAAGACTTCTTCCAGCGTAACAATGCCTGGCTGCTGATCACCCTGATTATCCTTTATAAGCTCGGCGATGCGTTTGCCGCTTCGCTCACCACCACATTCCTGATTCGCGGCGTGGGTTTCAGCGCCGGCGACGTCGGACTGGTCAACAAAACGCTCGGCTTGCTTGCTACAATTATTGGCGCGCTATATGGCGGCGTGCTGATGCAGCGCTTAAGTCTGTTCCGTGCATTAATGATTTTCGGCGTGCTACAAGCTGTCTCAAACTTTGCTTACTGGCTATTGGCCGTGACGCCTCCGCATCTTGGGAGTATGGCCAGCGCGGTCTTCATTGAAAACCTGTGCGGCGGTATGGGCACAGCGGCTTTTGTCGCCTTGTTAATGACACTGTGTAATAAATCCTTCTCCGCCACCCAGTTCGCGCTGCTCTCGGCCCTTTCGGCGGTAGGACGCGTTTACGTTGGCCCTGCAGCCGGTTGGCTGGTTGAGCTTTGGGGCTGGCCAGCTTTTTATGCCTTTACGGTATTTGCCGGTGTGCCGGGTTTGCTGCTGTTGTGGCTATGTCGCGGCACGTTACATAGCATCCAGCAAAGTGGTGAGTTTGTGATGCGCAGCTTATGGCCGCAAGGCTACCGCTGGACGGTACGCCTATTTAGTGTTGGCTGTGGCCTGCTGGCGTTATGGCTGCTGGCGTTGGCGCTTAATGCCAGCGGAGTTTTGCCAATCAACGCGCTGCTTACGCCGATGTTTGAAGCCGGCATGGCATTTGCCCTGTTGGCCGTTGCACTCGGCGTAATTTTGGACAGTTTGGCATTAAGAAAAATGTCGCCGGGCAATCACCGTTAACTCATCGCTATTTGTGAATGACAAATAAATGGCGCAAAAAATATTAGGAACTGATTTTACCAATAGCATTTTTTTTAACGCGAATTAGAAACATTAAATTAACAACTTCGCGGTAATATTTAAATCCGGTGAGCAATTAGTTTGTATTAAACTCATCGCAAAAATGATACAGAAATGTTAAATAAATGAGCATTAAGAGTACGGTTTATACTTTCCCTGATTTTTCTGCGGTTTCTACCATTGTTTTTTGTTATATTAACGCCAACTGCTTGTCGCAGTTAATAATTTGTCACCCTGCGTAACATCTGTGACACCCTTAGCAAAAGGTGTCAACAGCCTTCTGACACATCCTTATGCTGGTTTACACTGCATAAACCTTCCCGTAAAATGCGCGCACACTTAAACGACAATAGAGCCCTTTGTCATTGAGGTCGTTAAATGAGACTCAGTAAATACAATAAAAGTTTGGGGATTTTGTCATTAATTGCAGGCGCTGTATTACTCAGTGGCTGCGATAGTGCGTTGTTAAATCCCAAAGGACAGATTGCACTGGAGCAGCGTTCGTTGATTCTGACAGCTTTTGGCTTGATGATGATCGTCGTTATCCCGGCAGTCTTCATGGCAGTATTTTTTGCCTGGAAATATCGGGCAACCAATACTAATGCAACCTATAGCCCTAACTGGTCACACTCGAACAAAGTGGAAGCCGTGGTCTGGACCATTCCGATCCTGATCATTATCTTCCTCGGCGTTTTGACCTGGAAATCAACCCACGCGCTGGAGCCGAGCAAACCGCTGGTTTCTGACGTTAAACCGGTTGAGATTGATGTAGTGGCGCTGGACTGGAAATGGCTGTTCATTTACCCGGAACAGGGTATTGCTACCGTTAACCAGATTGCCTTCCCGGCAAATACTCCGGTGAACTTCAAAATCACCTCCAACTCCGTGATGAACTCCTTCTTTATTCCTACTCTCGGCAGCCAGATTTATGCAATGGCCGGTATGCAGACCAAACTGCATCTGATCGCCAACGAGCCAGGAACATTTGACGGTATCTCTGCGAACTTCAGTGGTCGTGGTTTCTCTGGTATGAAATTCAAAGCCATTGCAACTAAAGACGATGCGGAATTCCAGCAGTGGGTTGCCAAAGTTAAAGCGGCACCTAACGCGCTGAACACCATGGATGATTTCGAGAAACTGGCTACGCCAAGCGAAAATCACCCGGTGGAATATTTCTCTACGACGAATCCAGAACTGTTCAAGCAAGTTATTGATAAGTTCAAGATGAGCCACGGGAAGATGGACATGCCACAGCATGAAGGTATGGACATGAGTCACGCCGCTTCCGCGGGAGCCGAGGAATAATACGATGTTCGGAAAATTAACACTGGATGCAGTGCCATACCACGAACCCATTATCGTGGTTACGGTCGCCGCTATCATCTTAGGTGGTCTGGCGCTGGTTGCGGCCATCACCTATTTTGGTAAGTGGCAGTACCTGTGGTCTGAATGGTTCACCTCCATTGACCACAAAAAACTGGGTATCATGTACATCATCATGGCATTCGTCATGTTGCTGCGCGGCTTTGCCGATGCGGTAATGATGCGTACTCAACAAGTGATGGCTTCCGCTGGGGAAGCCGGCATTCTACCGCCGCACCACTACGACCAGATCTTCACCGCTCACGGCGTGATCATGATCTTCTTCGTGGCGATGCCATTCGTGGTAGGTCTGATGAACATCGCGGTACCGCTGCAAATCGGTGCACGTGACGTTGCCTTCCCGTTCCTGAACAACCTGAGCTTCTGGTTTACCGCGATCGGTGTAATCCTGGTGAACATCTCTCTGGGTGTGGGCGAGTTCGCACAGACCGGCTGGTTGGCTTATCCGCCGCTTTCCGGGGTGGAGTACAGTCCTGGCGTCGGGGTCGATTACTGGATCTGGAGTCTCCAGCTGTCCGGTATCGGTACCACACTGACCGGTATCAACTTCTTCGTTACCATTCTGAAGATGCGTGCACCGGGCATGGACCTGTTCAAAATGCCGGTATTCACCTGGGCATCACTGTGTACTAACGTCCTGATCATCGCTGCGTTCCCGGTACTGACCGTTACGCTGGCACTGTTGACACTTGACCGTTACCTTGGCTTCCATTTCTTCACCAATGAAATGGGCGGTAACATGATGATGTACGTCAACCTGATTTGGGTCTGGGGTCACCCGGAAGTATACATCCTGGTTCTGCCGGTGTTTGGTGTCTTCGCTGAAGTCACTGCGACCTTCTCTAAAAAGCGTCTGTTCGGTTACACCTCTCTGGTGTGGGCGACCATCGCGATTACCGTACTGTCGTTCATCGTTTGGCTGCACCACTTCTTCACCATGGGTGCGGGTGCAAACGTAAACGCCTTCTTCGGTATCATGACGATGATCATCGCTATCCCGACCGGCGTGAAAATCTTCAACTGGCTGTTCACCATGTATCAGGGTCGCGTTGAGTTCCACTCAGCGATGCTGTGGACCATCGGCTTCCTGGTTACCTTCTCTATTGGTGGTATGACAGGTGTTCTGCTGGCGGTTCCGGGTGCGGACTTCATTCTGCACAACAGCCTGTTCCTGATCGCGCACTTCCATAACGTTATTATCGGTGGTGTGGTGTTCGGTTGTATGGCTGGCGTGACCTATTGGTTCCCGAAAGCATTCGGCTTCACGCTAAATGAAAAATGGGGTATCCGCGCGTTCTGGTTCTGGATCATCGGCTTCTTCGTGGCATTTATGCCGCTGTATGCGCTGGGCTTCATGGGTATGACGCGTCGTATCAGCCAGGACATCGATCCACAGTTCCACTCACTGCTGGTTGTTGCAGCAGGCGGTGCGGCGCTGATCGCTTGCGGTATTCTGTGCCAGCTGACCCAATTCTACGTTTCTGTGCGTGACCGCGACCAGAACCGTGACCTGACCGGTGACCCGTGGGGTGGACGTACGCTGGAGTGGGCAACCTCTTCACCGCCGCCGTTCTACAACTTTGCCGTTATCCCACATATCCACGAGCGTGATGCGTTCTGGGAAATGAAAGAGAAAGGCGAAGCGTACAAGCAGCCAGAAAAATATGAAGAAATTCATATGCCGAAAAACAGCGGCGCAGCTGTTGTTATCGCGGCCCTGATGACTGTGTTCGGTTTCGCAATGATCTGGCATATCTGGTGGCTGGCTGGCCTCACATTCGTAGGTACTATCGTGACCTGGATTGTGAAGAGCTTCGATGAAGACGTGGATTACTACGTACCGGTTGCCGAAGTCGAGCAGATCGAGAAGAAGCACTTTGACGAAATCAGCAAAGCAGGTCTGAAATAATGTCAACTGAAACTGCAAAACACCACCACGACGCCCATGCGGAGCATGGGCATCACGATGCAGGAGCCAATAAAGTCTTTGGCTTCTGGATCTACCTGATGAGTGACTGCATTATCTTCGCAACCCTGTTTGCGACCTATGCAGTTATGGTCAATAACACTGCCGGTGGCCCGGCAGGTAAAGACATCTTCGAACTGCCGTTCGTACTGGTCGAAACCGCGCTGCTGCTGCTCAGCTCCATTACCTATGGTATGGCAGTGATCGCGATGAACAACCAGAACAAGGGTTCGGTCATCAGCTGGTTAGCCCTGACCTTCCTGTTCGGTGCGGGCTTCATCGGGATGGAAATCTATGAATTCCATCACCTGATCAAGGAAGGCTTCGGTCCTGACCGCAGCGGCTTCCTGTCAGCGTTCTTTACGCTGGTCGGCACGCACGGTCTGCACGTGACCTCTGGTCTGATCTGGATGGCAGTGATGATGTTCCAGATTTCTAAACGTGGTCTGACTGCAACCAATCGCACCCGTATCATGTGCCTTAGCTTGTTCTGGCACTTCCTGGATGTGGTTTGGATCTGCGTATTCACCGTTGTCTACCTGATGGGAGCCATGTAATGAGTCATTCTGTTAACGAGCATGGCGCTTCGCACGGTAGCGTGAAGTCTTACATGATCGGCTTCGTCCTCTCGATCATCCTGACCGGTATTCCGTTCTGGATGGTAATGGATGGCGGCGCTTCACACGGCACTATTCTGGGTGTGGTTCTGGTGTGTGCGGTGGTTCAGGTGCTGGTTCACCTGGTCTACTTCCTGCACTTAGACAGCAAATCAGAAGGTGGCTGGAACATGGTGGCCATTGTCTTCTCAGCACTCATCATCTTGATTGTTGTCGTAGGCTCACTGTGGATTATGTGGAACCTCAACTACAACATGATGGCCCACTAAAGAGTCGTGTAATGATTAAGCAATACCTGCAAGTAACAAAACCAGGAATTATTTTCGGCAATTTAATTTCTGTGATCGGTGGATTCCTGCTGGCTTCGAAAGGCAGCATTGATTACACCCTGTTTCTCGCCTCGCTGGTTGGCGTGTCGCTGGTCGTCGCATCAGGTTGTGTATTCAACAACGTGATTGACCGCGATATCGACATCAAAATGGAGAGAACGCGGAACCGTGTTCTGGTCAAAGGCCTGATCTCGGCGAAAGTAAGCCTGGTTTATGCAACCGCATTGGGTATTGCTGGCTTTGCGTTGCTGTATTTCGGCGCTAACCCGCTGGCCATGTGGCTGGCGGTGATGGGCTTCGTGGTCTACGTAGGCGTTTACAGCCTCTATATGAAGCGTAACTCTGTCTACGGCACGCTGATTGGTAGTCTCTCTGGCGCTGCGCCGCCGGTGATTGGCTACTGCGCGGTAACCAACCAGTTTGACGCTGGGGCGTTGATTTTACTGGCTATCTTTAGCCTGTGGCAGATGCCGCACTCCTATGCGATTGCCATCTTCCGCTTTAAAGATTACCAGGCTGCCAACATTCCGGTTCTGCCAGTAGTGAAAGGCATCTCGGTGGCGAAAAATCATATTACGCTGTATATCCTGGCGTTCATGATTGCCACGCTGATGCTGACCCTTGGCGGTTACGCGGGCTACAAATATCTGGTGGTGGCCGCGGCCGTTAGCGTGTGGTGGCTCGGGATGGCGCTTTCAGGTTACAAAACCTCAAACGATAAAGTTTGGGCGCGTAAACTGTTTGTGTTCTCGATTATCGCTATCACTGCCCTCAGCGTGATGATGTCAGTTGATTTCATGACGCCGGCGTCGAAAGACTTGCTGACTTACGTCTGGTAATTCAGCTCCGCAAAACCAGAAAGGGCGCGAATTTCGCGCCCTTTCTTTTTGTTACCACTGCTTAAGAACAAATGTTTTACCCGCCCTGCCCTGCTGCCTAAAATGGGCGCAGTATAATTTTGAGGTAAACATGAACGACAATAAAATGACGCCAGTAGAGCTTCGCGCTACATGGGGTTTAGGTACAGTTTTTTCCCTGCGCATGCTGGGAATGTTTATGGTCTTGCCGGTACTCACCACGTACGGCATGGCGTTACAGGGCGCCAGTGAAACGCTGATTGGTCTCGCAATCGGCATCTATGGTTTGGCGCAAGCCATCTTCCAGATTCCTTTCGGTCTACTCTCCGATCGTGTCGGCCGTAAGCCGTTGATCGTCGGCGGACTGATGCTGTTTGTCTTCGGCAGCATCATTGCCGCAACCTCCGACTCCATATGGGGCGTGATCTTAGGCCGTGCATTACAGGGCTCTGGCGCGATTGCTGCAGCGGTGATGGCATTGCTGTCGGATTTAACCCGCGAACAGAACCGTACGAAAGCCATGGCATTTATTGGCATCAGCTTCGGCGTCACCTTTGCCATTGCGATGGTGGTCGGTCCCATCGTGACACATGCGCTGGGCTTGCATGCGCTGTTCTGGATGATTGCTATCCTCGCGACGCTTGGCATCGTCATCACCCTGTTAGTGGTGCCGAATGCACCAAACCACGTGCTCAATCGTGAATCGGGCATGGTAAAAGGCAGCATCCGCACGGTGCTGGCCAACCCAAGATTATTAAAATTGAATATCGGCATTCTCTGTCTGCATATTCTGCTGATGTCGAGTTTCGTGGCGCTGCCAGGCCAGTTTGAACAGGCTGGATTGCCAGCAGCAGAACATTGGAAAGTCTATCTGGTCACCATGTTAGTCGCGTTTGTCGCCGTGGTGCCCTTCATCATCTATGCCGAAGTTAAACGCCGCATGAAGCGCGTGTTCGTTGGCTGTGTGGCGACGATCATCGTTGCGGAAATCGTGCTGTGGGGCGCGGCAGGTCACTTCTGGACGCTGGTGATTGGCGTGCAGCTGTTCTTCCTCGCCTTCAACCTGATGGAAGCCATTCTGCCTTCCCTGATCAGCAAAGAGTCGCCGCCAGGCTACAAAGGCACCGCGATGGGCATTTACTCCACCAGCCAGTTCATTGGCGTGGCGATTGGCGGCAGCATGGGCGGCTGGATCTTTGGTCATGTTGATGCACAAACCGTATTTTTGGTTGGCGCCATTGTCGCGGCAGCGTGGTTATTTGTGGCGATGTCGATGCAGGAACCGCCTTACGTCAGCAGCCTGCGTATCATGCTCAGCGATGCGGTGCTGGCAGTGCCAAACCTTGAGAAACGTTTGAAAGCACAACCCGGCGTGGCGTCAGTGTTTATCGTGCCGGAAGAGAAAAGTGCTTATATCAAAATAGACAGCAAAGTGACGAGCCGCGTAGAACTCGAAGCGCTGCTCGCCAGCTGCTAAATCATCAGCCCGACCTCCGTGTCGGGCTTTTTCTTACAGCGACAGATCCACCACGATACGCCCTTCAATCTTGCCGGCGTGCATGCGCGCGAAAATATCGTTGATGTTGGTTAGCGGTTCCACCGCCACGGTGGCTTTCACTTTATGACGACCGGCGAAATCCAATGCCTCCTGCAGATCTTTACGCGTCCCGACGATGGAACCGCGCACCGTGATGCCATCCAGCACCATATTGAAGATCGACAAATCAAATTTTCCCGGCGGCAAACCGTTCAGCACCATGGTACCGCCACGACGCAGCGTGCCAATCGCCTGCTCGAAGGCTTTCGGTGAAACCGCCGTCACCAGCACGCCATGCGCGCCACCGAAGCTCTCCTGAAACACTTTGGTCGGATCGACATTTTTCGCATTAGCCACCACGCTGGCACCTAAGCGTTTAGCAAATTCCAGCTTCTCATCATCAATATCTACAGCCGCCACGTTCAATCCCATCGCTACCGCATATTGCACCGCCATATGACCCAGGCCGCCGATGCCCGAAATCACCACCCAATCGCCGGGTTTGGTGTCGGTCATCTTCAGCCCTTTGTAGACGGTGACGCCCGCGCAGAGAATCGGTGCGATTTCATTGTAATCAACGTTATCCGGAATGATGCCGACATAGTTAGCATCAGCGAGGCAATACTCGGCGAAACTGCCGTTTACCGAGTAGCCAGCGTTTTGCTGCGACAAACACAGCGTTTCCCAGCTATCAAGGCAATGCTCGCAGTGACCGCAGGCCGAATAGAGCCACGGCACGCCCACGCGATCGCCCAGTTTCAAATGTTTAACGCCTGCGCCCAGGGCCACAACCTGGCCGACACCTTCATGACCCGGAATAAACGGCGGATTCGGCTTGATCGGCCAGTCGCCTTCCGCGGCGTGTAAATCGGTGTGACACACACCGGTGGCGGCGATCTTCACCAAAATCTGCCCCGGTCCCACCTGCGGCACCGGTACCTGCTCAATCACTAACGGTTCACCAAAAGACTTCACCACGGCGGCTTTCATGGTGGTTTTGATTTGCATATTCATCTTTCACTCTCCATTTGATCGGATGCGGACTCAGAACAGGCCTAACGGCGCGGTGCCATAGCTGACCAGCAGATTTTTGGTTTGTTGATAAGCGCTCAGCGCCATTTTGTGCGTCTCACGGCCAACACCCGATTGCTTATAGCCGCCGAATGCCGCATGAGCGGGATAGATGTGATAGCAGTTGGTCCAGACGCGCCCCGCTTTAATGCCGCGTCCCATGCGATACGCCAGATTGGTATCACGCGTCCACACGCCAGCCCCGAGACCAAACTGCGTTTCGTTGGCAATCGCCAGCGCTTCAGCCTCATCCTTAAAGGTGGTAACGCCAATCACCGGCCCAAAAATCTCCTCCTGGAAACAGCGCATCTGGTTAGTTCCTTTGATTAAGGTCGGCTGAATGTAGAATCCATCATTCAGCTCAGCGGCCACGCTCGCGCGTTCGCCACCGGTCAGAATTTGCCCGCCTTCGTCACGTGCGACGTTGATATATGACAGGATTTTGTCGAATTGCTGACGCGAGGCCTGCGCGCCGATCATAGTGTCAGTATCGAGCGGATCGCCACGGCGGATATTTGCCACCTTCGCCATTACGCGATCCATAAAGGCTTGATAGATCGATTCATGGATCAGCGCGCGCGAAGGACAGGTACAAACTTCACCCTGATTGAAGAAGCCGAGTACTAAGCCTTCTACCGCTTTCTCTATAAACTCGTCCTCACCGTCCATCACATCAGCGAAGTAGATGTTCGGCGACTTGCCACCCAGCTCCACGGTGCAGGGAATGATATTTTCAGCGGCACAGGCCATGATGTGACGCCCAACCGGGGTTGAACCGGTGAAGGCGATTTTGGCGATGCGCTTGCTGGTCGCCAGCGCTTCCCCCGCTTCACGGCCAAATCCCTGCACCACATTCAGCACGCCCGCCGGGAACAGATCGCCAATCACTTCCATCAGCAGCGTAATCCCCAGCGGCGTCTGCTCGGCAGGTTTCAACACCACGCAGTTACCTGCCGCTAATGCCGGCGCCAGTTTCCACGCTGCCATCAATAGAGGGAAGTTCCATGGGATGATTTGCCCTACCACGCCGAGCGGTTCATGGAAGTGATAGGCCACGGTAGTTTCATCGATCTCCGCGGTGCTGCCCTCTTGCGCGCGCAGACAACCGGCGAAGTAGCGGAAGTGATCCACCGCCAGCGGTAGATCGGCATTCAGTGTTTCACGGATCGGCTTACCGTTATCCCAACTCTCCGCCACCGCCAGTTTCTCGAGATTCGCCTCGATGCGATCCGCTACCTGCAGCAGGATATTGGCACGCTGCTGCACACTGGTTTTCCCCCAGGCGTCAGCGGCCTGATGAGCAGCGTCCAGTGCTAAATCGATATCCCGCGCGTCTGAACGTGGGAATTGCGCAATATCGCTGCCATTTACCGGTGAAGTATTGGTGAAGTATTGACCGCTGAGCGGCTCGACGAATTTGCCCGCAATGTAGTTGCCGTAGGTCGCCTGAAATGAAACCAAAGCGCCGGGCGTGCCGGGATGTGCATAACGCATCGCAAACTCCTTAATGTAGGGTCAGATAATCTGAACGGACAGCGGCAACGTTGTATGACTTCATTGATTAACACGCTGCTGGATAAGCTATTGCAGCGCGCGTGCCAGTTTTACCAACCCAACAAAAAATGCATAAATAACCAAATAAATCAGAAAATTAACAAATCACACTTCCACTTTCTGCTCGAGAAAATGGAGAAAAAATCGTCATCTGTGTTGCGTATCGCAACAGTACGGAAACCAAGCCGCTACAATGCCGCAACACTTTCGCTTGGGTACGAGGTCATCAATGCAGGGAAATTCATCCGCGTCTGCCGTTACCGCCAATCCGCTGTTAAGCGACTCCTGGTTTCGTAGCCAGCTGTATGGCCTCGATCGCACCGCCGACGATTTTCCTCGCGTTCGCCAGGGTGAGCTGGCAGACCTGCTCGCCAGCAATGCCGGACTGCAGCAGTTCGCCCAGCCGGTGATTAACCAGCTGGCGCAAAAACTGGCTGAGAAGCAATCGGTGGTCATTCTCTCGGATGCCACCGGTTTGGTACTCAATACCTTTGGCGATATGCCCTCGATGGAAAAAGCTCAGCGTTATGCGCTGGCACCCGGCAATTTGTGGAGTGAATGCGGGCGTGGCACCAATGCGATTGGCACCGCGCTGGCGATTGATGATGGCTGCGAAATTGCCGGCCATCAGCACTTCCTGACGCTCAATCAAGGGCTGTACTGCGCGGCGATGCCGTTGCAAATGCCGAACGGTCAGATTGCTGGCGTGCTGGATATCTCCGGTCCGGCGCACTTCCCACATCCGCAAACCTTTAGCTGGGTCAAAGCCGCAGCGAAACAGATTGAGTATTTGTGGGTGAAGCAGAGCCTGCATCCGCAGCAGTGGTTGATGAGTCTGCACCTTCAGCCACAAGGCATCGATACCAGCGATGAGCTGCTGCTGGTATTTTCAGATAACGTGTTGACCGCCGCGAATCGTCTGGCGATGCGCGAGCTGGCATTGAGTAGCGATCAACTCGGCAGCGTGACTTTCCAGCAGCTGTTTCCGCAGCAGCAGCAACACGCCAATACCCTTCCCATGCCGCTCGATTACGCCACCCAGCGCTACTATTTCCGCCTGCGCGCGCCACAGCGCAGCCATTTCGCCGCACCGAGCGAACCTACCCGCGATCTGCCCTTCTCGCTGCATCGCGATGACGAAAAGATGGTGCGGCTGCTTAACGCCGGGGTGTCACTCTGCATTCACGGCGAAACCGGCAGCGGCAAAGAGTTTGTAAGTCGTGCACTGCATCAGCAGAGCCGCTGGCGTGAAGGCAAGTTTGTGGCGATTAACTGCGCGGCAATCCCGGAAGCGCTGATTGAATCCGAGCTGTTTGGCTACCAGCCCGGCGCCTTTACCGGCGCCAACAAGAGTGGCTATATCGGCAAAATACGCGAAGCGGACGGCGGCGTGCTGTTCCTTGATGAGATCGGCGATATGCCGCTGGCGCTGCAAACTCGCTTGCTACGGGTGTTGCAGGAGAAAGAAGTGGCGCCGCTCGGTTCCAGTCGCAGCTGGCCGGTAAATTTTGCCGTTATCTGCGCCACGCACCGGGATTTGGCACAGCGCGTGGCAGAAGGTGAATTCCGCGAAGATTTACTTTATCGCCTGCAGGAATTTTCTATGACCATTCCGCCGCTGCGCGACTGGCCGGATATCGAAGGGTTTATCTGCCGTTTATGGCTCGAGCTGGGCGGCGCAGAACGTGACATTCAGCTGTCGCCTGCGCTGCTGACCGCGCTGGCACAGCTGCCGTGGCCCGGTAATGTGCGGCAATTACGCAGCCTGTTACGCGTGCTGCTGGCGCTGGCGGATGAAGGTGAGGAAGTGACCGAAGTGCATTTACCTGCCGAATATCGCCGCGCAGCACTACCCATGCAGGAAGATCGGCAGAGTCATGATGAACGCTTAATTAGCGAAACGCTGCAGCGCTTCAATGGCAATATCAGTAAAACGGCGCAGGCATTGGGCGTCGCGCGCAGCACGCTTTATCGTCGTGCAGCGCGCGACAAACGCGATTAGTCGCGGAAGTTTTTGAACTGGAAAGGCTGGCCGAGGTTACCACCGCGCACCAGCGCCATCGCACCCTGTAGATCGTCGCGTGACTTACCGGTTACGCGCAGTTCTTCGCCCTGAATCTGCGTCTGTACTTTCAGCTTGCTGTCTTTGATCAGTTTCACCAGCTTTTTGGCGATATCGCTTTCGATACCCTTTTTCAGCTTGGCTTCAACCGACCAGCTTTTACCGCTGTGCACAATCTCTTCCGGCACTTCAATTGCCGCGCCTTCAATGCCACGCTTCAGCAGCTTTTCGCGCAGAATATCCACCAGTTGTTTTACCTGGAAATCAGATTCGCTGCTGATTTTGATGGTCTCACTCTTTTCGTTGAGCTCAATGGTTGCACTCACGTTACGGAAATCGAAACGGGTTGAGATCTCGCGGCTCGCATTCTCCACGGCATTTCGCACTTCCGACAATTCGACTTCGGAAACGATATCGAAAGATGGCATCTTTTCTTCTCCTGATACTAAAGTGACATGCATAATACGCGTCTTGTGGCGCTAATAAAACACGATACGCGGAAAGCTATACTTACCCATATCGTGAAAACAGGAACCCGCCCACGGGAGGCAAAATGAAAATTACCGTGTTGGGATGTGGCGCCTTAGGTCAAATTTGGCTCGCCGCGCTCGCCCGTCAGGGACATGAGGTTCAGGGTTGGCTGCGTGTGCCACAGCCTTACTGCTCAGCGAATGTCATCGATCCCCAAGGCAAGGTGAGCAATCACAGATTTATTGCTAACGATCCGCTGTTCCTCGCCGAAAGCCAGCTGTTACTGGTGACGCTAAAAGCGCCACAGGTTTCGCCTGCGGTGAAAAACCTGCAAAGCGTGCTGCCTGCGCATGCCCCCATTTTGCTACTGCACAATGGTATGGGCACGCTGGATGAGCTAAAAGATGTGCGTCAGCCGCTGCTGCGTGGTATCACCACCCACGCCGCGATGCGTGATGGCACGGTGATCAAACATGTCGCCCAGGGTATGACACATATCGGTCCGGCTAATCGCGAGAGCGCGGCCCTGAGCGATATCGCCGATATTCTGCATCAGGCGCTGCCGGATGTGGCCTGGCATGACAACATCGCCGCCGCCAGCTGGCGCAAGCTGGCGATCAACTGCGTGATCAATCCGCTAACCGTCGAGCACGACTGCCAGAACGGCGCGTTGCGAGCCTGGCCAGAGCAAATCGCCACTTTGTGTGAAGAGATCGCCTGGGTGATGGAGCGCGAAGGCCAGCATATGGCGGTGGATAATCTGCGCGGCATAATTTACGACGTGATTGATAGCACCGCCGCCAACACCTCATCGATGCTGCAGGATGTGCAGGCGCAGCGTCTGACCGAAATTGATTACATCACTGGCTACCTGTTGCGCCGCGCCCGCGCGCAGGGTATTTCGCTGCCGGAGAACACCCGTTTGTACGATCTGATTAAACGTAAGGAGTCCCACTATGAGCGCGAACGCATCGGTTCTGGTTTGCCTGGCACATGGCAGTGAGGAGACCGAAGCGGTCACCACTATCGATTTGCTGGTGCGCGGCGGAATAAGTGTCACCACTGCCAGCGTCGAGAGTGACGGCACGCGCGAGATCGTCTGTTCGCGCGGCGTGCGCCTGCTTGCGGACGCGCCGTTAGTAGAGGTCGCCGACAATGATTACCACGCGATTGTGCTGCCTGGCGGTTTAAAAGGCGCAGAAACCTTCCGCGACAGCCCGCTGCTGGTCGAGACCGTGCGTCAGTTCCATGTTTCAGGCAAGATTGTGGCAGCGATCTGTGCCGCGCCGGGCACGGTTTTGGTCCCGCACGATCTGTTCCCGGTGGGCAATATGACCGGTTTTCCCGGCTTGCGTGACACCATTCCAGACAGCAAATGGATGGAGCGTCGCGTGGTATGGGACCCGCGCGTTAATCTGCTAACCAGCCAGGGACCAGGCACTGCGATGGACTTTGCTTTGAAGCTGATTGATTTGCTGGTGGATAAAGAGAAGGCGCGCGAAGTCGCTGCGCAGCTGGTGCTGGCGGCGGGGATTTATAACTATCAGGAGTTTGAAGAGCGTTAATTTACTGGGGTCGCCATCAAGACGCCCCAACAAAAACGGTGTGGTGCGCATTCATGCGCACCTGGAGCTTAAGGACGATAAACCTTCACGTTTTTGAAGCCCTGCTCATGCAGATACAGCGCCTGCAGGCGACTCATCACACCGCGATCGCAATACAGCAGCCAGGTTTTACTCTGGTCCAGATCGCCGAATTGGGTGCTGAGTTTGTAGAACGCCAGAGGTTTGACCTCAACGCCTTCAAGTGCCAACGGCTTCGCGTCCTGCTCATCCGCCGAACGAATATCCAGCACCACATCGTTGCTGGTGAAGGAGTCGACGGTTTCCACTTCCACCACTTCTTCTTCGGTCTGTTCAGCGATTTCACGGATATCGACGTTGCTGGCTTCCTGCACGACACGATTCAGAATCTCGAAATCGAAATTCAGCTCTTCCGCTTCGATCTTCGCTTTCACCGCCTTCACAGTCGGGCTTTTCGAAATCACACCGCAATATTCCGGCATGGTGCGGGCAAAATCTTCGGTGCCGATCTTACGCGCCACATCGATGATGTGCTCTTTATCGTGTGAAATCAGCGGACGCAAAATCAGCGTATCAGAGGCATTATCGATCAAACGCAGGTTGGTCAGCGTCTGGCTGGACACCTGACCGAGCGCTTCGCCGGTCACCAGCGCTTGCACGCCGTAACGTTCTGCCACCATTGACGCCGCACGCACCATCATGCGCTTCAGCACCACGCCCATCTGGCCGTCGTCAACCTTCTCCAGAATCTCACCGACTACCGGCTCGAAGTTGATCGCCACAAAACGTACGCGATGCGAACGACCAAAACGCTGCCAGAGATAATGCGCGACCTGACGTACACCAATCTCATGTGCCGCACCGCCAAGGTTAAAGAAGCAGTAATGCACGCGGCAACCGCGACGCATCAGCATGTAGCTGGAAACTCCGGAGTCGAAACCTCCGGAAATCAGCGACAGTACATCCTCCTGCGTCCCTATCGGGAAACCGCCCAGACCTTCATAACGTGCGGTGATCAGTAACAGGCGATCGTCTTCGATCTCCAGGTTCACCGTTTCATCCGGACGATTAAGCTGCACCCGCGCGCTGGCGATGTGCTGATTAAGACCGCCGCCAACGTAGCGTTCAACATCCTGCGAGCTGAAGCTGTGCGTTCCGCGGCGCTTCACGCGCACACAGAAGCTTTTGCCTTCCAGACGCTCGCGATTAAGCACCAGCGTCTGCTCGAAGATATCGTGCATGTCGGTATAGGCGCGATCTTCCACCGCCAGCACGTGGTGAATGCCGGGAATACGCGTCAGTTCGGTGACGATGGTTTCACGCAGCGACTCATTTTTGGAACGCACTTCAACGTGATCCCAATGGCGCACGACCTTGATGTCTTCATCGACGGTACGCAGGATATTACGAATGCTGCTGGTAAGAATTTTGATAAAGCGCAGACGCACCGACTGACTTTTGATGGTGATTTCTGGGAACAGCTTGATGATAAACTTCATGGCGACAGGGGTTCGTTTGGGCAAATAAGTGCTAAAAGCATCGGCACTTAGCTGTTAAAATCATATAATTGCGGGTTGATTCAGGAGCCCCCGCATCCGAGGCGCAAAAGTATATCACCTTTGAGGGGTGACTGCTTCTGCTACCGCAGTCACATTCATTATTTTGCTAATTAATCCTCGTCGGCTACCATGACCGATTGCAACATAATGTCCTAACCTGTGAGTCGACACTGATTATGCCGAAAAAAGCCGAAGCGCCAGCCAGTTTTGAAAGCGCATTACAGCAGCTGGAACAGATTGTTAGCCGTCTGGAAAGTGGTGAGTTGCCGCTGGAACAGGCGCTAAACGAATTTGAACGCGGTGTACAATTGGCACGTACCGGTCAGCAAACCCTGCAACAGGCAGAGCAACGGGTGCAAATCCTGCTCAGCGATGAGAAAGATGCCGCCCTCGCCCCTTTTACGCCGGATAATGAGTAATGGATTTCGCTAAACTGCTGAGCGCGTACCATCAACGCGTCAATCAGGCGTTGACGCGCTTAATAGATCCACTTCCTTTTCAGAGTTCTCCTCTGGTGAATGCCATGGAGTATGGGGCATTATTAGGCGGTAAACGTCTGCGTCCCTTTCTGGTGTACGCCACAGGCGAAATGCTGAAGGCCGACGCGGCCAGCCTGGATGTGCCGGCTGCCGCCGTTGAATGCATCCATGCTTATTCCCTGATTCATGACGATCTGCCGGCGATGGATGACGATGCGTTACGCCGCGGGCAGCCAACCTGCCATATTAAATATGGCGAAGACACGGCGATTCTCGCCGGCGATGCTTTGCAAACTCTGGCCTTTTCGATTCTGGCCGATCAGCCGATGCCTGGCGTCAGCGCCGAAGCGCGCATTGCGATGATTTCCGAACTGGCGCAGGCCAGCGGCGTAGCGGGCATGTGCGGCGGACAGGCGTTGGATTTAGCGGCTGAAGGCAAACGCATCGACCTGGCGCAGCTGGAACAGATTCACCGTCATAAAACCGGCGCGTTAATTCGTGCAGCGGTGCGTCTTGGCGCATTAGCCGCCGGAGAACGTGGCCGCGCCGCCTTGCCGGTACTGGATACCTACGCCAACGCCATCGGACTGGCGTTTCAGGTGCAGGACGACATCCTTGATGTGGTCGGCGATACTGCGGTGTTAGGGAAAACGCAGGGCTCGGATCAGGCGTTAGGAAAAAGCACCTATCCGGCCTTGATGGGGCTGGAAAATGCTCGCAGCAAAGCCTGGGATCTCTATCAAGAGGCGCTTGGCGCGCTCGATATTCTGGCTGCACAGTCTTACAACACAATCGCCTTACAAGCGCTGGCAAGCTTCATAATTGAACGCGATAAATAACTTTCATAATGAGTCTCTGATGAGTTTTGATATTGCAAAATACCCGACACTGGCGTTAGCAAACACGGTTCAGGAATTACGTTTATTACCGAAAGAAAAACTTCCGGAACTGTGTGACGAGCTGCGTCAGTATCTGCTGGATAGCGTAAGCCGTTCATCCGGCCACTTTGCTTCGGGTCTGGGCGTCGTCGAGCTAACAGTGGCGCTGCATTATGTTTATAACACCCCGTTTGATCATCTGGTGTGGGACGTTGGCCATCAGGCTTATCCACACAAGATTCTGACCGGACGCCGCGATCGCATCGGCACTATCCGGCAGAAAAATGGCCTGCATCCGTTCCCGTGGCGCGGTGAGAGTGAATACGACGTGCTGAGCGTCGGCCACTCGTCCACTTCGATCAGCGCGGGCCTCGGCATGGCGGTTGCCGCCGATCGTGAAGGTAAAGGCCGTCGCACCGCCTGTATTATCGGCGATGGCGCCATTACCGCAGGCATGGCGTTTGAAGCGATGAACCACGCCGGTGATATCAAGCCGGATATGCTGGTGATCCTCAACGATAATGAAATGTCGATCTCCGAAAACGTCGGCGCGCTCAACAATCGCCTGGCACAGATTCTCTCCGGGAAAACCTATTCACGCCTGCGCGAAGGCGGCAAGCGCGTGCTGGGCGGTTTACCGCCGATTAAAGAGCTGGTAAAACGCACCGAAGAGCATCTGAAAGGCATGGTGGTGCCGGGCACGCTGTTTGAGGAGCTGGGCTTTAACTACATTGGCCCGGTCGATGGTCACGACGTGCTGACGCTGGTAAGCACACTGAAGAACATGCGCGATCTGAAAGGTCCGCAGTTCCTGCACATCATGACCAAAAAGGGCAAAGGTTATGCCCCGGCGGAAGAAGATCCCATCACCTGGCATGCGGTACCGAAATTCGATCCCGCCAGCTTAGCGCTGCCGAAAAGCGTGCCGGGCCTGCCAAGCTACTCAAAAATCTTCGGCAACTGGCTGAGCGAAATGGCCGTCGACGATCCGCGCCTGATGGCGGTGACGCCAGCGATGCGCGAAGGTTCCGGCATGGTGAGCTATTCGCGTGATTACCCGCAGCAATATTTTGATGTAGCGATTGCCGAGCAACATGCCGTCACTTTCGCAGCCGGTATGGCGATCGGCGGCTATAAGCCGATTGTGGCAATCTATTCGACCTTCCTGCAACGCGCCTACGATCAGCTGATCCATGACGTTGCCATTCAGAAACTGCCGGTGCTGTTTGCTATCGATCGCGGCGGCATTGTCGGCGCCGATGGTCAAACCCACCAGGGCGCGTTTGATATCGCGTTTTTGCGCTGTGTGCCAGAGATGGTGATCATGACGCCAAGCGATGAAAACGAATGCCGTCTGATGCTTTACACCGGTTATCACTATCAGGATGGCCCAAGCGCGGTGCGTTATCCGCGTGGTACCGGCACCGGTGCAGTGCTGGAACCGCTGGCGAGTTTGCCGCTGGGTAAAGGTATCGTGAAGCGTCGCGGTGAAAAGCTGGCAATCCTCAACTTCGGCACCTTGTTGCCAGAAGCGGCGGCGGCCGCTGAAGCGCTGAATGCGACGCTGGTGGATATGCGCTTTGTGAAGCCGCTCGACGAAGCACTGATTACCGAGCTGGCGGCCAGTCACGATTCGCTGATCACGCTGGAAGAAGGCGCGATCAAAGGCGGTGCCGGTAGCGGCGTCAACGAGTATGTGATGGCAAAACGCCTGCGCGTGCCGGTGCTTAACCTCGGCCTGCCGGATGAGTTCATCCCGCAAGGCACGCAGGAAGAGGTGCGCCAGGATTACCAGCTGGATGCCGCCGGTATTCAGCAGCAAATCGCTGACTGGCTCGCCCAGTAAACTGCCCGACTCGCTCACCGCCCGGTGAGCGAGCCTGCTGCTATGCTTAGGGAACGATTTCCCTCAAGCATAAGAGCAGGAGCCCAAATGAAAACTATTCCCTTAGGCCAAACCGACTTACAGGTTTCGCGTCTCTGTTTAGGCTGCATGACCTACGGCGATCCCACGCGCGGTAATCACGCATGGACGTTGCCGGAAGAGAGCAGCCGACCGCTGATCAAACAAGCGCTGGAGGCCGGCATTAACTTCTTCGATACCGCCAACAGCTATTCCGACGGCAGTAGCGAAGAGATCGTGGGCCGCGCGCTGAAAGATTTTGCCCGCCGCGATCAGGTTGTGGTCGCCACCAAGGTCTATTTCCCGCTCAGCAATCTGTCACAAGGCCTATCACGCAAGAATATCCTTCAGTCTATCGATGACAGCCTGACGCGTCTTGGCATGGAATATGTCGATCTGCTGCAGATTCACCGCTGGGATTACGATACGCCAATTGAAGAGACGCTGGAGGCGCTGCATGAGGTGGTGAAATCCGGTAAGGCGCGCCACATCGGCGCATCGTCGATGCACGCATCGCAGTTTGCTCAGGCGCTGGACCTGCAAAAGCAAAACAACTGGGCGCGGTTTGTTAGCATGCAGGATCAGTACAATCTTATTCAGCGCGAAGAAGAGAACGAAATGCATCCACTGTGCCAGCGTGAAGGCATTGCCGTGCTGCCGTGGAGTCCGCTGGCGCGCGGTAAGTTAACGCGTCCATGGGGCGAAACCACCGCGCGTTCGGTCTCGGATAACGTGATGGAGAAGCTCTATACCGGTACCGAAGAGAACGATGCGGCGATTGCCGAGCGTCTGGCTAATGTTGCGGCGGATAAAGGCGTGACGCGTGCCCAGGTGGCGCTGGCGTGGCTGTTACACAAGCCGGCGGTTACAGCGCCGATCATTGGCGCCTCGCGTGAGCAGCAGTTTGCTGAGCTGGTGAAGGCGGTCGATGTGGAGTTGAGTTCGACAGATATTGCAGAGCTGGAGACGGTGTATCAACCGCATCCGGTGGTAGGATTTGAGTAGTTTTTAAAACAGGTCGCCATAAATGGCGACCCTACGCTGATTTTGTCGGGTGGCCATTCATGGTCACCACTTTCACTTGGTGCCGAAGTGATCAAACCCTTTCAGATTTACGCTACGCGGCTTGCCGTTCTCCAGCAGTGTCAGCCCTTCCGATTCCGGAGCAATCTGGCCAATGCAGGTATAAGGCACGCCAAAATTGCCGAGCGCCACGTCCAGCGCGCCACGGTTAACTTCCGGCACGGTAAAGCACAGCTCGTAATCTTCGCCACCGCTTAGCGCCCATTGCAGCACCAGCTCAGGTTCGAAGTGATCGCGCAGCGCCGGTGAAAGCGGTAACGCGTCGAGATTGAGGCGTGCACCGACGCGGCTGGCAGTGAGCACATGGCCAAGATCGGAAATCAGACCATCTGAAATATCAATTGCCGAGGTTGCCAAACCACGCAATGCCTGGCCCTGCAGCACGCGTGGCATCGGACGCAAATGGCGTTTAATCAATGCTTCGTGCACCGCCGGATCATTCAGACGGTGACGATGCTGCAGCAGCGACAAACCGGCGGCGCTGTCACCCAGCGTACCGGTGACAAAAATCCAGTCGCCCGGCTTAGCACCCGAACGTTTCAGCGCCCTTCCCACCGGCACCAATCCGTGAATGCCGAGCGTCATGCTTAGCGGTCCACGCGTGGTATCGCCGCCAATCAACTGCATATCGTAGTAATCCAGCAGCTCAAACAGGCTATCGCTGAAAGCCGCTACCCAATTTTCATCGATCTCGGGCAGTGTCAATGCCAGCGTCAGCCAGGCAGGATCGGCGCCCATCGCGGCTAAATCACTGAGATTAACGGCAACCGCTTTGTAACCGAGATCGGCAGGATGGATATCACGCAAGAAGTGGACGCCCGCAACCAGCGTATCGGTGCTGATGGCGAGGGTTTGTTTTTCTGGCACGTTGAGCAACGCGCAGTCGTCACCAATTCCTTTCTCCACATCGCGGCGGGAGCTGGTGACGCGGTTAAAGTAACGTGCGATCAGTTCGAATTCACCACAAGACATAAGTCAGGTCTCAATGAGAAAAAGGCCGGTAAACCGGCCTTTAATACTATTTTTTATTGGGTCGAATTTGCGGGGCAGCTTTGTCGAGGACACCGTTGACGAATTTGTGGCTGTCTTCAGCACCAAACACTTTTGCCAACTCAATGCCTTCGTTGATGGCCACTTTATACGGCACATCCGAACGCTTGCTCAGCTCATACAGCGAAATACGCAGGATGGCTTTTTCCACCTGGCCCAGCTCTTCGAGCTGACGCGACAGGTAAGGCTTCATCAGACCGTCCAGGTACGCGCTGTTAGTCGCCACACCGGCCAGCAATTCGCGGAAATAGCTAATATCGACGTCTTTGACGTCTTGTTCCGCCAGAAACTGGTATTCCACATCGGCAATGTCGTTCTTAGACAGCTGCCAGGAGTAAAGCGCCTGAACAGCGCACTCACGGGCGCGACGACGAGCAGCAGGTTTCACAAAATTCCCCTTACAAAAATCAGGCTTTGATGGCTTTCAATACGTTGATCATTTCGAGTGCAGTCAGGGCCGCTTCGGCACCTTTATTACCTGCTTTCGTGCCGGCGCGTTCAATCGCCTGCTCGATATTTTCAGTGGTCAACACGCCGAAGGTCACCGGGATTTCGCTGGTCATGGCGACGTGCGCAATGCCCGAGCTGGCTTCACCGGCCACATATTCGAAGTGTGCGGTGCCGCCACGGATGACAGTGCCCAACGCGACAATGGCGTCGTGCTTACCGGCTTTCGCCAGTGCGCGTGCTGCCAGCGGCAGTTCGTATGCACCTGGAACCCAGACAACGGTGATGTTATCTGCTTTCACCTGGCCGATGCGCTTCAAAGCGTCAATCGCGCCGTCCAGCAGGCTGTCATTAATGAAGTTGTTAAAACGCGCAATTACGATGGCAATGTTTGCATCAGGCGTGGCAACAGGAGCTTCGATAACTTTCATACATATCCTTTGGGTTGTTTTATGGCCCCGCAGAAGGGGGCGGATTCTATCATACTCTTTGGCGACGCGCTCAGGCTTTTCCGCGCGTTTTCAACGCGGAGTCAGCGTCAGGCGCAGGTCTTCGCCAACCAGGCGGACGTCGCTAAAATTCAGGGCGGGTGCATCTGCCAGTTGTTCTAATCCCGGCAGCGCGCACAGGCCGCGCGCGGTGTTTCCCAGCAGCTTCGGTGCCATGTAGACGATCAGCTCATCCACCAGCCCGGCTTGCAGCAGTGCGCCCGCTAAACTGGCGCCCGCTTCCACCCAAACGCTGTTGATCTGTCGCTGGCCGAGCAACATCATCATCGCCACCAGGTCGAGCTGTTCACCACGCTGCGGTACCGCAATTTGTGTGACGCTGGCGGGCCACGCTTGCTGATCGGGTTCACTGCGCATCAACCAGGTTTCGCCTGGCTGGCCGATCAAACTATGCTGCGGCGTGACGCGCTGTTGGCTATCAATCACTACGCGTACCGGCTGACGCAACTGGGCTTCATCAAGTTGCGCACGCACATCGGCGCTCAGTTCCCCCCAGCGCACCGTCAGCGACGGATTATCCGCTAATACGGTGGCGCTGGTGCTAAGGATAGCTGAACTCTGGGCGCGCAGACGTTGCACATCGCGCCTTGCGGCTGCCGAGGTGATCCACTGACTTTCGCCGTTCGCCATCGCGGTACGTCCATCAAGCGATGCGCCGAGTTTCAGCTGGATCCACGGGAATCCGGTACGCATGCGTTTCAGAAAACCGCGATTCAACGCCTCCGCTTCACTCATCATCAGACCGTGACTCACCTCGATACCCGCCTGCTGTAAACGATACAGACCACGTCCCGCCACCTGCGGATTGGGATCCTGCATCGCGGCAACCACGCGCGTCACGCCGGCAGCAATCAGCGCATCGCAACACGGCGGTGTGCGTCCATGATGACTGCAGGGTTCGAGCGTGACATAGGCGGTTGCGCCTCTGGCGCGTTCACCCGCCATACGCAGCGCGTGCACTTCAGCATGCGGTTCGCCCGCGCGCTGATGCCAGCCTTCGCCGACAATCTCGCCCTCGCGCACAATCACACAGCCAACGTTGGGGTTCGGTGTAGTGGTAAAGCGTCCGCGGCGCGCCAGTTCCAGCGCGCGCGCCATGTAGCGTTCGTCAGTCATGGATTAGTCCTGTAAGCGGGCGATCTCTTCACCAAAATCGCGAATATCTTCAAAGCTGCGATAAACCGAAGCAAAGCGAATGTAGGCCACTTTATCGAGCTTTTTCAGCTCATCCATCACCAGATTGCCGATCAGCGCACTCGGCACTTCACGCTCGCCGGTGGCACGCAGCTGGGTTTTTATGTGATTTACCGCACTTTCCACCGCATCAGCGCTCACTGGGCGTTTTTCCAGTGCCTTGATCATGCCGCTGCTGAGCTTATCTTCATTGAAGGGTTCGCGCACATCGTTGCTTTTCACCACGCGCGGCATCACCAGTTCGGCCACTTCAAAGGTGGTAAAACGCTCATGACAGTCCAAACACTGACGACGGCGACGCACCGACGATCCTTCACTAACCAGACGAGAATCAATCACTTTGGTGTCCACAGCGGAGCAGAATGGGCAATGCATGAGGCTTCCTGATGCGAGATAAATAGGCCACACAGTGTAGCGCGATCACGACACAAAATGTATGTGTGTGGCACATAATGTGTGAATCGCAGTTTGTGACGTTAAGCCAAATGCAAGACATCCCCTACATGCCCGCACGCAAAAAACCACTACGCTTAGAGAGCCGTCAGCAAGGCGGCACACCATAATTATCTGGAGGATGTATGGGTCTGTTCGATTTCGTGAAAGAAGCTGGAGAAAAACTGTGGGATGCCGTGAGTGGCGGCGACGATGCCAGTAAGAAATTGCAGGATCACATCAACAAGCTCGGCTTGCCTGACAGCGATAAGGTGAAGGTGGATGTTAAAGGCGATACCGTTACGGTTACCGGCGACGGCATTTCTCAGGAGCTGAAGGAGAAAATCCTGGTGGCTGCGGGTAACGTCGCGGGGATCACCAAAGTGGATGACAAGGTCACCACCAGCGATTCCGCCACGCCCGCGAAGTTCTACACCGTAAAAAAAGGCGATACCCTGAGTGCGGTATCGAAAGAGGTCTACGGAAATCCCAATCAATACAACAAGATTTTCGAGGCGAACAAGCCAATGCTGACGCATCCTGATAAGATTTACCCTGGCCAGGTTTTACGTATTCCCGAATAAAGAAAGGACATTGCATGACGATCAGGACGTTTTGGGCACCAGCAGCACTCTCTTTGCTGGTTCTCAGTGGTTGCAGTTCAACGCCGGTTTCACCGCAGGTCAAAGAGTTGCACCAGGAAGTGAGTCAGCTTAATCAGCAGATGCGCAAGCTGACCAATCAGGCAACGGCGCTGGAAATTCAGGGACAGCTGAACAGCCAGTCCACCCAAGGCGCGTGGTTGTTGCCACAAGCCAATACGCCGGTGGAGCTTCAGACGCAGCTGGGTAAAGTGCGTTTGTCGCTCTCGCAGGTGGCGGGTGAAGCGGGCGGCAGTCGCGCCAATCTGAATATCCGTTCCACCGATGATCAGCCGATTCCGGCGCTGAGTGCCACCGTAGTCTGGGGCGAGATGGATCCGGCCAGCGGCAAACCGCTTAATGCGGGAAGCCTGAGCCAGACCATCGAGGTGCCTGCCAGCTTAATGCCACGCAGTACGGTGACCGTGCCGCTGCGGCTGAGCGGCTTAGCGCCAGAACAGCTCGGCTACGTGCGCGTGCACGATGTTGAGAGTCCCGCTACCCACAAAACCACGCCCTGATCGACAGGCATAAAAAAACGGGCTGCCATTGGCAGCCCGTTTACTTTCTAACGCAGCATTACGGCAGAATCGAAGGCTGATCTGCGCCCTCTTTTTCCACTTTCTGCACCAGCATATGTTCACGCTTCATGCCGAGTTTCAGCGCCAGCGCTGAAGAGACATAAATTGATGAAATGGTACCGATGGTGACACCGATCAGCATGGTCAGTGAGAAGCCTTTCAGCAACGCACCACCAAACACGAACAGAATCATGATCATCGCCAGCGTAGTGATGGAGGTGATCAACGTACGGCTCAGCGTTTGAGTCAGCGACACGTTAGTGATGTCGTAAGAGGAACCGCGGCGAATCTTGCGGAAGTTCTCACGAATACGGTCGGAAACCACGATCTTATCGTTAAGCGAGTAACCAATTACCGACATCAGTGAAGCGACAATGGTCAGATCGATTTCGACATGCGCCAGCGACAGAATGCCGCAGGTGATGATCACATCGTGCGCCAGCGCCAGTACGGTACCGAGCGCCAGACGCCACTCAAAGCGGAAGCCGATGTAGATCAGAATCGCAATCAGCGCCGACAGCAGTGCCATCGCACCCGCCTGCGCCAGATCGCTTCCCACGCTTGGGCCAACGAACTCAATACGCTTCACGGTGGCGTTCTGCTGAGTGGTCTGGCTGATGGATGCCACAACTTTGTTGCCCAGCTCCGTGCCTGCATTGCCGGTGGCCGGTGGCATACGCACCATTACATCGCGACTGCTACCAAAGTTCTGCACCAGCGGCTCTTCAAAGCCCGCCTTCACTAAACCTTCGCGCAGCGCATCGAGATCCGCCGGTTTTTCCAGGTTAATCTCAATCACCGTTCCGCCGGTAAAGTCGAGGCCCCAGTTGAAGCCTCGCACACCGATAATGGCGATAGATGCCACAATCAGCAGACCGGAGATGATGAAAGCCAGCCGATCCCAGCGCATAAAGTCGACGACTTTACGCCCGTGGTTTAGCTGCTCAATACTATATTCCTGTGCCACAACGCACTCCTCAGATAGACAGCTTGTTGATGCGTTTGCCGCCGTACACCAGGTTAACGATGGCACGGGTGCCGACGATAGCGGTAAACATTGAGGTTGCGATACCGATAGCCGTAGTAATCGCAAAGCCTTTGATTGAACCGGTACCGACCGCATAAAGAATGATGACTTTAATCAGCGTGGTGACGTTGGCGTCGACGATACTGGAGAAGGCGCCTTTATAGCCTTCATGAATCGCCTGCTGTACCGAGCGTCCGTTACGCAACTCTTCTTTAATACGTTCGTTAATCAACACGTTAGCATCGACCGCAACCGCCAGCGTCAACACAATACCGGCAATACCCGGCATGGTGAGCGTCGCACCTGGCAGCAGTGACATGATGCCGACAATCAGCACCAGGTTACACAGCAGTGCGCTGGTAGCGATAAGACCAAACTTCTTGTAGAACACCACCATAAAGATGATCGACGCAATCAAACCCCACAGGCAGGCTTCGAGGCCTTGTGTGATGTTCTGCTGACCCATGGTTGGGCCGATGGTGCGCTCTTCAACAATCTGGATTGGCGCAATCAACGCACCCGCGCGCAGCAGCAGCGACAGCTGGCGTGCTTCGTTTGGATTGTTGATGCCGGTGATACGGAAGCTGTTACCGAGGCGCGACTGAATGTTCGCCACGTTAATCACTTCTTCCTGTTTCACCAGAATCGAACGGCCGTTGGCATCTTTCTTACCGCTGTCTTTGTACTCCACAAACAGGGTCGCCATCGGCTTACCGATGTTGTCCTTGGTGAAGTTCGACATCATGTTGCCACCGGCACCATCCAGTGAAATGTTCACCTGCGGCTGGTTGTACTCATCCATGCTGGAGGTGGAATCGGTGATGTGATCACCGGTCAGAATCACACGCTTGTACAGCACCACGGGCTGCCCTTCGCGCGTTTTCTTCACTTCCGAATCGCCCGGCACACGGCCGCTGGCTGCAGCGGTTGGATCCACGCTGGTGTTAACCAGACGGAACTCCAGCGTTGCGGTTGCGCCCAAAATCTCTTTGGCGCGCGCGGTGTCCTGAATACCCGGCAGCTCTACCACGATGCGGTCAGAACCCTGACGCTGCACCAACGGTTCGGCCACGCCAAGCTGGTTCACACGGTTACGCAGAATGGTGATGTTTTGCTGCACCGCATATTCACGCGCTTCGCTCAGGCGTGCATCGCTCATGACCGCACGCAGCGCATCGCTGCCCTGGCTTGAGATCACCAGATCGCGATGGCGAGTAGACAAGTAGCTGATTGCCGCGTCACGGCTGGCGCCATCACGGAAACGCACTTCTACGCCATAGTTCGCGATTTTATTAACGGTGGTATACGGAATGCTTTTGTCGCGCAGGTCGCTGCGCAGGCTGTCGGCATTCTGCTCTTGCAGTTTGCCCAGCGCGGTATCCATGTCGACTTCCATCAGGAAGTGAACGCCGCCGCGCAGATCAAGACCGAGTTTCATCGGTTCCGCGGCCAGCATGCTCAACCAGCGTGGCGTTGCCGGCGCAAGGTTAAGTGCCACAACGTAATCTTCGCCCAGTGCCGTCGTGATGGCATCACGGGCGCGCAGCTGCCCATCCTGCGTCGCAAAGCGGGCCAGGATGGCACCATTTTCCAGAGCGAGGGATTTGCTCTCGATATTGTCTTGTTTTAATACGGTCTGGATCTGATCCAACGTTTGCTCACTGGCGGCGCCACCGCGCGCACCAGTGATCTGAACGGCCGGATCCTCACCATAAAGGTTAGGAAGCGCATAGAGCAGGCCGACGAGAATCACGACGACCAGCATGATGTACTTCCACAAAGGATAACGGTTTAACACGGCAGTTCCCTTCGGGAAGAAAAAATTACAGCGCCTTCAAAGTACCTTTCGGCAGAACGGCGGCCACGAAATCACGTTTAACAACTACTTCAGTGGTGTCGTTCAGGGCAATAGAAACATAGCCAGTTTCTGACACTTTGGTCACACGTCCAACTAAGCCACCGCTGGTCAGCACTTCATCACCTTTAGAGATGGAATCCATCAGCTTCTTGTGATCTTTGGTACGCTTCTGCTGCGGACGCAGAATCATGAAGTAGAAGATCAGACCAAATACCACCAGCATGATCACCAGAGAATACGGACTTCCCTGAGACGGTGCGCCTGCTGCGGCTACGGCGTCAGAAATGAAAAAGCTCATTAAATTTCCCTCATTGATGAATTATCAGACGTTCAGCGGAGGAACCGCCTTCCCCGTCCGTTGGTAGAACTCGCTAACAAAGTGCTCTAATTTACCCTCTTCGATGGCATTGCGTAAACCTGCCATCAAACGCTGGTAATAGCGCAGATTGTGAATTGTATTCAGGCGTGCGCCCAGTATTTCGTTACAGCGATCAAGATGATGCAAGTAGGCGCGGCTATAATTGCGACAGGTGTAACAATCACACTCAGCATCCAGCGTTGCGGTGTCATCTTTATACCGGGCATTACGGATTTTCACCACGCCATCGGTAACAAACAGATGACCGTTACGCGCATTGCGCGTAGGCATAACGCAGTCAAACATATCGATACCGCGGCGAACGCCTTCCACCAGATCTTCTGGCTTGCCGACGCCCATCAAATAACGCGGTTTGTCTTGCGGAATTTGCGGACAGACGTGCTCCAGGATTCGGTGCATGTCCTCTTTAGGTTCACCCACCGCCAGGCCGCCCACAGCGTACCCATCAAAGCCAATCTCTACCAGACCTTTAACGGAGACATCTCGTAAATCTTCGTAAACACCGCCCTGAATAATACCGAACAGCGCATTTTTATTACCCAGCTCATCAAAACGATCGCGGCTGCGTTTTGCCCAGCGCAGAGACATCTCCATTGAACGCTTGGCGTAATCCCAATCGGCGGGATAGGGCGTACATTCGTCGAAAATCATCACCACGTCAGAGCCGAGATCGAACTGAATCTCCATCGATTTTTCCGGATCGAGGAAGATCGGATCGCCGTTGATTGGGTTACGGAAATGCACGCCCGCTTCGGTGATCTTGCGGATGTCGCCAAGGCTGAACACCTGGAAGCCGCCGGAGTCGGTGAGGATCGGCCCCTGCCAGTTCATGAAATCATGCAGATCACCGTGCAGCTTCATGATCTCCTGCCCTGGGCGCAGCCACAGGTGGAAGGTGTTGCCGAGCAGGATCTGCGCACCGGTCTCTTTCACTTCTTCCGGCGTCATGCCTTTAACGGTGCCGTAGGTACCTACCGGCATAAACGCCGGGGTTTCCACTACGCCACGATCAAAGACCAGACGGCCACGGCGCGCGCGCCCGTCGGTAGTATCTAATTCAAATTTCACATTAACCTCATCAGAAAGACAGTCTGACTTTTTTATGCACCGACGCTTTCGTCAGGCGCTTGTGGATTACGGGTGATGTACATCGCATCCCCGTAGCTAAAGAAACGGTACTGCTCTGCCACCGCGCTGCGATAAGCCGCCATGGTGTGCTGATAACCGGCAAAAGCCGAGACCAGCATAATCAGGGTCGATTCCGGCAGGTGGAAATTGGTGATCAGCGCATCGATCACCTGATAGTGATAGCCGGGATAGATGAAAATCTGTGTGTCATCGAAGAATGGCGCAATCAGCGCGTCCTGGCTGGCCTTTGCGGCGCTCTCCAGCGAACGCACTGAAGTGGTGCCGACGGCGACCACTTTGTTGCCGCGCGCTTTACACGCCAGCACGGCATCCACCACATCCTGCGGCACTTCGGCGTATTCAGCATGCATGATGTGATCTTCGATGGTTTCCACGCGCACCGGCTGGAAGGTGCCAGCACCGACGTGCAGCGTGACAAAAGCCATCTCAACGCCTTTGGCTTTTAGCGCCTCCAGCAGCGGTTCGTCAAAGTGCAGACCGGCGGTTGGCGCAGCCACCGCGCCAGGACGCACGCCATACACGGTTTGGTACAGCTCACGATCGGCATCTTCATCCGGACGATCGATATACGGCGGCAGCGGCATGTGGCCGACGCTGTTAAGGATATCCAGCACCGCGCGATCGTCTGCGAAGGCAATTTCAAACAGCGTGTCATGACGCGCCACCATGGTGGCTTTAACGCTTTCGTCATCGCCCAGCAGCAACTCTGCACCCGGCTTTGGCGCTTTAGAAGCGCGCACGTGCGCCAGCACGCGTTTATCGTCCAGCATGCGCTCAACCAGCACCTCAATTTTCCCGCCGCTGGCTTTACGGCCAAAAACGCGCGCAGGAATGACTCGGGTGTTGTTGAACACCAGCAGATCGCCCGGATTGAGCTTATCCATCACGTCAGTAAATACGCCGTGGCTTAATGCGCCGCTTGGGCCATCCAGCGACAGCAAGCGACAACCGCTTCGCTGCGCCTGCGGATAGTGGGCGATTAAGGATTCTGGCAACTCAAAGGTAAAATCGGCTACGCGCATGCTTCACTTCTTCAGGACTTAAAATCAGGCGGCATAGTCTAGCGGAAAAGCGGCAAATTCTGAACAACTGGCTGCGCTTCTGTGATGCTGCTTATACACAAAATAATTCGAGCTATGCCAGGCGGCACACGAGAAAAGCCCGATGAGCTTGCTGTAGTCAGTGATTCGGGTGAGCGAAAGCAGCCAACGCACCTGTAACTTGAAGGTTGACGTGTATATAATGCGCCATGAACTTTCTCGCTCATCTTCACCTGGCGCAGCTGGCTAACAGCTCTCTGCTGGGCAATCTTATGGCCGACTTCGTGCGCGGCAACGTGCAGTCGCAATGGCCCGCGCCGGTGGTGGAGGGCATTGCGATGCATCGCCGCATCGACGTCCTGACCGATAATCTGCCCGAAGTGCGTATTGCACGTGAACTGTTTCGCCCCGAAACGCGCCGCGTGGCGCCCATCACGCTTGATGTGATTTGGGATCACTTCCTCGCGCTGCACTGGGAAAAATTCCACCCGACGCAATCGCTGGTGGCGTTCACTGCCGCAGCCGAACGCGACATCGTGCCGCAGCTGGCGGGCACGCCGGAAGGCTTTATTGAGCTGAATGCGGTGATGTGGCGCGAGCGCTGGTTTGAGCATTACGCCGAACCCACCCGGCTGGCGCGCGTGCTAAGCGGCATGGCGCATCGCCGTCCGCGTCTGGTCGCGCTACGCGATTCCTATCAGGATTTTGTTGATCACTATGATCGGCTGGAACCGCTGTTCTTCCAGTTCTATCCACGTCTGATGGCCGACGCGCGCGCGCAACAACTTTAGTCTCAGAGATTTCAAGACCCGTCTGTTGGACGGGAAATTTCCCATCCCCTACCCTGCGTGACCTTACACTTCGTTCACACCAGGGAAATCTCATGCAGCATTTTATTGCCAACTGGCTCGCAGAAGCCGGTCTTAATTACACGCACATCATGGCTTTGGGCATCGTGATTGCGATTATCTTTGCCATCTCGCTTCTCACCCATGCAATTCTGCATCGCGCCATTTTGCCGCTATTGCGTCGTTACAGCGCAAACGGCAGTCGCCAGTGGCCGAAGGCGCTGATTAATAGCCGCCTGTTTAGCCGTAGCGTGTGGTTAATGCAGGGCGTGTTATTTAAATTACAAACCGAATTATTCCTGCATGACAGCAGCCAGCTCTACAGCGCACTGCTGATTTTCGCGCAGCTGTGGATGATGGTGTTTACCCTGCTGATGCTGTTTTCTCTGCTGGATTTGTTACAGCAGCTCAGTGTTAACAGCGTGCTGGCACAGCAATTGCCGTTGCGCGGTATCATTCAAAGCGTGAAATTGATCGCCGCCATTTTAATGGTGATCATGATTATCTCGCTGCTATTGGGCAAATCGCCCGGCGTCCTGATAACCGGACTCGGCGCGATGACTGCGGTGCTGATGCTGGTATTCAAAGATCCGATTCTCGGTCTGGTGGCCGGCATCCAGCTGGCTGCCAATAATATGCTGAAGATGAATGACTGGCTGGAGATGCCGAAATATGGCGCTGACGGTGCGGTGATCGACATTTCGCTGACTACGGTAAAAGTACGCAACTGGGATAACACCATCGTCACCATTCCCGCTTACGCGCTGATTTCAGACTCGTTTAAAAACTGGCGTGGGATGTCAGAATCCGGCGGACGCCGCATCAAACGCAGCATTCATATCGATACCACCAGCATAACCTTCCTCGACGATGCCATGATGCAGCAGTTGAAAAGTGCCCATTTACTGACGCCGTATCTGAACAGCAAAAGCGAGGAAGTTGCCGCATGGAATGCACAGCTGGGCTGTGATTTGGATTCACCACTCAATGGCCGCCGCTTAACCAACGTCGGCACCTTCCGCGTCTGGTTACAAAGCTGGCTGGAGCAACATCCGCGCATTCATAAAGAGATGACGTTGATGGTGCGTCAATTAGCGCCGGGTGAAAACGGCCTGCCGCTGGAAGTGTATGTTTTCACCAGCACCACGGTGTGGAAAGAGTATGAAAATATTCAGTCAGATATCTTCGACCATATTTACGCCGTACTGCCAACCTTTGGTCTGCGCGTCCATCAATCGCCAACCGGCAATGATATGCGCCAAATCGGCGTGAGAACCCGCCGCTAATCCTCCTTGCCGTTTTAGCCGCCAGTGAACATAAAAATTCGCTGGCTGGCCTTCTCCTCCTCTTGTCAGCCGCTGTCATCTGCGGCTTAATGAAGCCTTTCTTAACTTTTGTTAAGTCTGTCACACAGCCAATGCGCCATTTGGGGCGTCTGTTGTTGCTTCTACGGTCGGAAAATCATAAGAGGGAAAGATGTCATCAGCCACGCTAACCGAACTCGACGCACGCTATCACTTCGCCTGCGATGTCGCGAAAACCGCCGCCAGCCGCGCGTTATCCTGGTACCAGCAACGCCATCAGTTAGTCATTGAGCATAAAAAGGATCTGCAGGATGTGGTTAGCGAGGCGGATCGCAACGTTGAGCAGTTAGTCAAACATCTGATCCATGAGCGCTTTCCTGATGATGCGGTGCTGGGCGAAGAGAGCGGCGGCGCGACCAGCGGCGCGCGTTTTATCTGGGTGATCGATCCGATCGATGGCACCAGCAGCTTTATTAACGGCCTGCACACCTGGTGCGTTTCGCTGGCAATTGTCTGTGAAAACGAAGCGGTGATTGGTGTGGTATGCGATCCCAACCACCATGAAACCTTCCACGCCTGCCGCGGCAAAGGTGCGTGGGTCAATGACAAACGCATCCAGGCGCATAGCGCACAGCAGCTCGATCAAGGCGTGCTCGGCCTCAGCAGTTCCAATAGCCAACCGATTGAGCCACTTACCGCCTTTATTGGCGCGTTACTGGCGCAGGGCGGCATGTTTATTCGCAATGGTTCGGGTGCCTTAATGAGCGCCTGGGCGGCCGCCGGTCGACTGATCGGTTATTACGAAGCGCATATGAATCCGTGGGATGGCTTGCCGGGCATTGTACTGATGCGCGAAGCAGGCGGCATCACTAACGATTATCTCACCCATCACGGCCTGCAGAACGGTAATCCAGTGCTGCTGGCGAATGCCGTGATTTATCCACAATTGAAAGCGCTGCTGCCCGCGCACCTGCCGTTATGATTGCTCGCCTGTTTATCGCTAGCCTGCTGTGGCTGCTAAACGCACCGGTTCACGCCGCAGATCGCTATCAGCTGGAAAAAGTGGTGGAGATTAGCCGCCACGGCGTGCGTCCGCCAACGCCGGGTAATCGTAAAGAGATCGAAGCGGCGACGGAACGCGCCTGGCCGCGCTGGAATACCGCCGATGGTGAGTTGACCGGCCACGGTTATGCGGCGGTGGTCAATAAAGGCCGCTGGCAAGGCGAACATTATCGCCAGCTCGGTCTGTTACGCGCCGGTTGCCCCACTGCCGGAGAGATTTACGTGCGCGCCAGCCCGCTACAGCGCACGCGTGCCACCGCCGCAGCGCTGATGGACGGCGCCTTCCCCGGCTGCGGTGTGCAGGTCCACTCGGTTGAGGGCGATGTCGATCCGTTGTTCCAGAGCGACAAACTGCCGTTTGCGCAGCTCGATCCAGCGCAGGAAAACGCGGCCATTTCTGCCAAAGCGGGCAATCTGGCTGAGCTACAACATGATTTACAGCCGGAAATTCAGCAGTTGAAGCAAACGGTGTGCACTGCCGACTGCGCCTTTTTCGATCGTCCGTGGCAGCTCAAGCAGACTAAAAGCGGCCATACCTATGTGCAGGGCCTGAGCGTGCTGGCCAGCATGGTAGAAACGCTGCGGCTCGGCTGGAGCGAAAACCTGCCGCTTAGCCAGCTGGCATGGGGAAATATTACCTCCGCACAACAGATTAGCGCCCTGCTGCCGCTGCTCACCGCCAACTACGATCTCAGTAATGATGTTGCTTATATTGCGCAAAGGCGCGGTTCAATACTGCTGGATGCGGTAGTTAAAGGTTTAGACAACAGCGCTGACTCACCCGACGCGCGCTGGCTACTGCTGGTGGCACACGACACCAATATCGCCATGCTACGCACGCTGATCAATTTTAGCTGGCAGTTGCCGGGCTATGCCCGCGGTAATATTCCACCCGGTAGCAGTCTGGTATTTGAACGCTGGCGCGATACCACCAGCAACGCGCGCTTCCTGCGCGTCTATTTCCAGGCACAAAGCCTGGATGATCTGCGCCATCTCACGCCGATCGATCAAACCCATGCGCTATTGCGTGAAGAGTGGCATCAGCAAAATTGTCGCGTAACCGATGTTGGCATGCTGTGTCCTTATCAATCGACGCTACAGCAGTTTAATCAGGCTATCGATCATCACGCGTTAACCTCAATAACGTATCCCCAATTCTAAGAATTATTGCACCTGAGGTTAAGCTCGATAAGTAATGCGGGCTTAACTTTCAGGTAAAATTACTTACGTCGATCTTGAGTAATAACCTATTGCAAGCTGAGACTTGTCTCCTTTTTTCAATCAACATCCCGAATCGGTTAGAAATGGGATATGCTGCATTCGTCAAACATCCCTTAGTAATACTCATTTTCTCCTTTTTGCAGTTTTTTTTCGGCGACAGGACGCGCCGATTTATTTTTAAACGAACTTCATTCTTCTAAACCTAAATATTAATACTAACGTGGATTCGTATTATGACTGCGACTACCTCTCACCGCTATCGTGCGGATATTGACGGCCTGCGCGCCGTCGCTATTATATTGGTTGTTCTGTTCCACTCTGGCATCACCACGCTGCATGGCGGCTTTATTGGCGTCGACCTGTTTTTTGTTATTTCTGGTTTTTTAATTGGCGGTATCATTAGCAAGGAAATATCTGAAGGACGCTTCTCGTTTTATCAATTCTATTTACGCCGTATTCGCCGCATCGCACCAGCGCTGTTTTTTATGATGGCGATATTACTGCTGCTTGGCTTTATTCTGCTTTCACCGCTGGAGTTCAGCCAGCTGGCGAAATACAGCGTGGCGGTATTTATCTCGGTTCCTAATATGTTATTGCTGAAAAGCGGTGACTATTTTAGCAGTGATTCCGATCTCAACCCGCTGTTGATGACCTGGTCGCTCGGCATCGAAGAACAATTCTATATCGTGCTGCCGTTTATTCTGCTGCTGGCAGCTCGCCTGAAACGCTCCATGGCGGGTGTGGTGCTGGTACTGAGCCTTATTTCGCTGGCGGCCTGCATCTGGCTGACGCCTTTTGCCAGCACGCATGCCTTCTATCTGCTGCCGACACGTGCCTGGGAATTGGGCGCTGGCGTGCTGCTGGCGTTATGGAAACCGCAGCCCCTCGAAGGGCGCTGCGCCAATTGGCTCAATGTGATCGGCTGGCTGCTGATCGTTGCCGCCAGCCTACTGCTGAGCAAAGAAGATAGCTTTCCCGGCTGGCTGGCACTTATTCCAGTCATCGCAGCGTGTTTGATGATTGGCGCACGCGGTGAACTGAACCAGCGGCTGCTGGAAAACGCGCCGATGCGCTTTATCGGCAAGATCTCCTACTCATGGTATCTGTGGCATTGGCCACTGCTCAGCCTGGCACGCATCTGTAGCGATCACCCGCTCACCGCGTGGCAGGGATTGACCATCAGCGGCGTGGCATTGGCGATTGCCTGGCTGTCATGGCGATTCGTCGAGCAGCCATTCCGTCAGGCTGGCAACCGTACGCGCTGGGTGATTCCGGGTTATTGCGCCTCCTCAATAGTTGCTGCCGGCGCGATGGTGCTGCTATGGCAAACCGGCGGTATGAAATCGCGAGTGAGTGAGATGGTGGTGAATGGCGAATCATGGAAGATTTCGGCACAACGCAATCCGTGTCTGCTGGATTACGGTGCCAATTTCCCGTCGCTGAATGCAGAGTGCCATCCCGTAACCGATCGTCCCGGTATCGCGTTGATTGGCGATAGCCACGCCGCCGCGTTACGTACCTCAGTGGCAGGATACGCGCTGCGACAACATAAGCCGCTGTTTCAACTCACCAAAGCCTCGTGTCCGTTCCTGATTGGTGCCACGCGCGTGGTGAGCCAAATGCCCAAACATACGCAGCAGTGCATCAACTTTAACCAGCAGGTGCTGAAGATGGTGCTGAGCGACAAGATTGATGAGGTGGTGATCAGCGCCTATTGGGCTTCTGGCATGAGTCTGTTACCCGGCGCCGGCTTTACCGCGCTCGATCATCCAGAGAAAAGCAATCTGGAAGCGCTCAAATTTGGTATGGATCAGGTGTTGGCACAGCTGCGTCAGGCAGGAAAAAAGGTTACGGTGATTGAAGATGCGCCATCGGTAGATGTCGATCCATTACGCTTCAGCAATAACCGTAATATGCCGATTCGTCGTGAGCTGAGTGCCTGGCTCGGGAAATGGGAGGCGCCGCCGCTATTGAGCGAACGCACCAAACTGTTCCAGTTCCCAGAAGAAGCGGTTGAGAAGTTGTTGAAAAGCTATCAGCAGCAAGGCGTGCGCGTACTGTCGCTGCGCGACAATCTGTGCAATCAACAAGGTTGTATGATCACCAGTGAAGGCCTGCCGCTTTATTACGACAATAATCACCTAAGCCCATTTGGTGGCGAGATTGCGCTAGGGAAGAGTTGGTAACACATGCATGACGTGATGCCAGCCAGCTTCACCGGGTTGCAGGTGCGCATAAGCGCGCACCTGCATTAGCTGCATCAGCTGTTACGCTTTTTCACCAGCGGCCACGCCAGCAACAGCAGCGCAATCCACGCAAAGCCCACGTAGAGCGACACGCGGGTATCCGGGAAGTAACCAATCAATCCGATGATGAACGCCAGGAACAGCACGCCGAACCAGGCGGTCGCGCTGCCGCCCGGCATAGCAAACTGCAACTTACCGGCTTCCTGTTTACCAATCTTGCGGCGGAACGCAATCTGCGACAGCAGAATCATGATCCACACCCAGACGGTGGCAAAGGTGGCCAATGAGGCGATGACCAGGAACACTTTTTCCGGCATCAGGTAGTTAAGATATACCGCGATCAGCATCGCCAGCATCATCACTAAAACCGTCACCCACGGAATGCCGCGATTGGATACCTTCTGGAACACTTTCGGCGCATGGCCCTGCTGCGCCATACCGTGCAACATACGGCCCACACCAAACACATCGCTGTTAATCGCCGACAACGAAGCCGTCAGCACCACGAAGTTAAGGATCGATGCCGCCGCAGCAATGCCTAAATGCTGGAAAGTGAGTACGAACGGGCTGCCGGACGTCCCCACCTGGTTCCACGGATAGATCGACATAATCACGAACAGCGTACCGACGTAGAACACCAGAATACGCATCGGAACTGAGTTGATAGCACGCGGAATGGAGGTCTTCGGATCTTCGGCTTCACCGGCAGTAATACCGATAATCTCAATGCCGCCGTAGGCAAACATCACCATCTGCAGCGAAAGCAGCATGCCGACAATGCCGTGCGCGAAGAAGCCACCGTTGGTCCACAGATTGTGAATGCCCGTCGGTTGTCCACCGTTGCCGATGCCCCAGAAAATCATGCCGAAGCCGGCGATGATCATGATGATGATGGTGGCGACTTTGAAGAAGGAGAACCAAAACTCCACTTCGCCAAACACCTTCACGCTCATCAGGTTGATGGCACCGATTATCAGCACCACGCTCAGCACCCAAATCCAGTGCGGCACCTCAGGGAACCACACGCCCATATAGATACCAAACGCCGTCACGTCGGCAATGGCCACAATCAGGATTTCGAAACAGTAGGTCCAGCCGGTGATGTAACCTGCCAGCGGGCCGAGATAATCCTGCGCATAGCGCGAGAATGAGCTGGCCTGTGGATTGTTAACCGACATCTCACCCAGCGCACGCATGATGATGTATGCCACCGCACCGCCGATGATGTACGCCAGCAGCACGCTGGGGCCTGCCATTCTAATGGCATCGGCTGAGCCATAAAACAGCCCGGTTCCAATCGCCGATCCCAGCGCCATAAAACGGATGTGGCGCGTGCTCAGTCCGCGTTTGAGCTTATTGGTTTCTTGCATAACACTCAGTACCTTGAAAATGAAAAACCACGGGCAAGCCCGTGGTCGGAATTAACAGCAGTATCGCTTACTGATGCACAGCGACCTGTTCACGTCCTTTTGCCCGATCCACCACCGCGGCAATCACCAGCATCGCCAGCGATGGCGGCAACCAGGAGAGTCCCTGATCGGCCAGCGGCAGATGCTGACTGAACAGCGGCAGCACATCTTTAAAGCTGGTGGTTTTGATGGCGTCTACGATACCAAACAGCAGGCTAACCAGCATGGTTGGCGCGATGATACGCGAGCTTTTGTTCCAGAACTTCAGGGTAAAGCTCAGCACCACCAGCACGATGCACGGCGGATAAATCGCCGTCAGCACTGGAATCGAGATCTGAATCAGATGGCTCAGGCCGAGATTCGACACTACCATTGAGAACAGACCCAGAATAAACACCAGCGCTTTATACGACAGCGGCAGGTATTGCGCAAAGAATTCCGCACAGGCGCAGGTCAGGCCAACCGCTGTCACCATGCAGGCCACAAAAATCAGCGCCGCAAGGAAGAAGCTGCCCATGCCGCCGAAGGTCTGCTGCACATAAGCATGCAGAATCTCGGCACCGTTGGCGCTCTGTGCCACCAATGCACCGCTGTCATTGCCCAGTTTGAACAACGTCAGGTAGATCAGCGTCAAGCCCACCCCGGCGATGATACCGGCCAGCATGGTGTAGCGCGTCAGCAATTTCGCATCTTCCACACCGCGTGAACGCGCTGCGTTAACGATGACGATACCGAACACCAGGGCACCCAGCGTATCCATGGTTAAGTAACCATTGACGAAACCGCTAGAGAAGGCCGCACGCTGATACTCATCGGTTGCCGGCGACACGCCGCCAGCCGGCCAGATCAGCACGGCCACGCCGAGCACAATCAGCGCAAAAATTTTCAGCGGTGCGAGGAAATGGCCTACGGTATCCAGCAGTTTGCCCGGATAAAGGGAGATGCCGATCACCAGCGCGAAGTAAATCAGGCTGTAGATAAACAGCGGCAGCGCGCCATCACCGGTCAGCGGGGCAATGCCCACGGCGAAGGAGACGGTTGCGGTACGCGGCGTGGCAAACAGCGGGCCAACAGCCAGGTAGCAGACGGTTGCCAGCAGCAAACCGGCGGCTTTGCCAATCGGTGAGCTCAACGCATCAATACCGCCGCCGACGCGCGCCAGCGCGATAACGGTGATCACCGGCAGACCAACAGCCGTAATCAGGAAGCCGAATGCAGCCACCCAAACGTGTTCGCCAGACTGAATGCCCACCATCGGTGGGAAGATAATGTTTCCTGCGCCAACGAACAGGGCAAACGTCATAAAGCCCAGCGCCAGGATATCCTTCGAGGTTAAACGATGTGTCATAAACTTCTGTACTGCCTGTAGCTGATGTTGCGGTGGAAGTTGGGTTCGTGTTGTCCTCTGGATGCGCTAAAACAAGGGCTTATCAGGCAAGACCAGCGGGTTATGCGGGCCAAATCGCTAAAGCGCAGGTGATTTAAACTACTTTTCTTCTGTTCGCAGAGGGATAAATCGACAACGGCGCAAATTAGAACGTTTATAGCGAAGAAAGGCAATACGGGATCGGAAAACCAGAAGGATATAACAGGATAGCGGGATAAAGCAGTGAATCACGGCGGAATAGCGGGCAAACACCTCAGATGATTTGCTAAAAGTTTCCTCAGCACGAGAGATCTCTTTGCATGATCTGGCCTGAAGATGCACAAAAGGCGCGATTTACGCGCCTGTTTGTTCAGGTTTACAGCATTACCAGACGGTTCTTGCTATCTCGACCACCAGACGAATCTTCTGCCACTGTTGCTCTTCGCTCAGGCTGTTGCCCTCTTCGGTGGAGGCAAAGCCACACTGCGGGCTCAGGCAAATTTGATCGAGACTCACGTACTGCGCAGCTTCCTGCAGACGTGCTTTAACCTGCTCCGCATCTTCCAGCTCACCGGTTTTAGTGGTGATCAGACCCAGCACCACCTGCTGATGACCCGGCTTGAGGAAGCGCAGCGGCTCGAAGCCACCTGAGCGCTCGTTGTCGTACTCAAGGTAGAAGGCGTCGATATTCACGCCGCCAAACAGCACTTCCGCAACCGGCTCATAGCCACCTTCGGAAATCCAGGTAGAACGGAAGTTACCGCGACACACATGCAGACCCACGGTCAGATCGGCAGGTTTCCCCTCCAGCGCCGTATTCAGCACCTCAGCATAGATGCGCGCCAGTTCCTGCGGATCTTCGCCACGCTCGCGGATCTGCTGCTGCTGATCGCTTGAGCACAGGTAGGCCCACACCGTGTCATCCAGTTGCAGATAGCGGCAGCCCGCATCATAAAACGCCTTAATGGCGTCTTTATAGGTTTGCGCCAGATCGGCAAAATACGCTTTCAGATCGGGATAAACCGTCGCATCTATCACCTTACGGCCACCGCGAAAGTGCAGCACGCTTGGGCTTGGAATCGTCATCTTCGCCACCGCATCACCGGCAATGCTTTGCAGGAAGCGGAAGTGATCGAGCATCGGGTGATTCGGGTTGAAGGCCACTTTACCCGTGACTTTCACGCCGTGCGCTTTGGTCTGTACGCCGTTGAACTGAATGCCCTGATCGGCTTCGAACAGCTCTACGCCATGCAGATCGCCGAAGAAATCGAAGTGCCACCAGGCACGACGGAATTCACCATCGGTAACGATCTGCAGACCGTTGGCGCGCTGCTGCTCGACAACGTGACGGATTTCGCGATCTTCAACCTGACGCAGCTGGTCAGCATTGATATCGCCTTTCGCGAACTGCTCGCGCGCCTGTTTAATGGCGGCGGGACGCAGGAAACTGCCAACGGTATCGGCACGGAATGGGGAATGACGTGACATCTTCTCTCCTGGCTGAGCGCATAGTTGCGTCAGGGTATAATTTCGGCTGGTTATTTTTAGCCATCTGGATGGCTATATGTCCGAGAAGAATGCCACGCTGTTACCTCTTCGGCAATAGAAGAAAATTCAGCTCACATGAAGGAATTTCATGATCAGATGCACGTTCTTCAATTTCCCTCAATAGCGGCACGCGCTTGTGCCATCTGGTTATCCGATAGCGGGAGATAACCGGCTTCGCTCACCCGTCGCTGTCCCTGAGGCGACAGCACCTGATGCAGGAAAGCACTGACCAGCGGCGGCAACGGTTTGCCGGGCGCTTTATTGACGTAGATATAGAGCGGACGCGACCAGGGATAGCGGCCACTGCGGATCGATTCGGCATCCGGCATCACGCTGTCGCCGTCTGCCGTCACCACCGGCAGCATCTTCACCCCGCTGAGATGAAAGCCAAAACTGGCGTAACCGATGCTGTTAGGCGTGGCGGCAACCGCTTGTACCACCGCAGCAGAACCTGGGAATTCGGCGACGTCGGCACGGAAATCGCCTTTACACAGCGCCTGCTGCTTAAAGAAGCCCCATGTTCCCGACGCCGAGTTGCGGCCATAGCGCTGAATGCTGCGCGTCGCCCACTGGCTAGCCTTCAGGCCAAGATCGCCCCAATGCTGCGGCACCTGCTGCGCACCACACAGCCGGGTAATGGAAAACAGAGCATCGAGTTGTTGCGGCGCGATGCGCGGCAGCGGATTGTCCTGATTGACCACCACCACCAGCGCATCCATCGCCACCGGCACCGCCAGCGGCGGATAGCCGTAGCGGGCGATAAAGAGTTGACGTTCGTCGATCTGCATCGGGCGGCTCATCGCGCCCAGCTGCGCGGCACCGGCCGCCAGCGCGGTGGGTGCGGTTGAGGATCCCGCCGCCTGTACCTGAACATTGACGCCCGGTGACTGGCGGCTGAAATCCTCGCCCCACAAGGTCATCAAATAACCCAGCGTATCCGAGCCGACGCTGCTCAAATTGCCGGTCAGCATAGTTTGTTGGCCGTGCGCTAGAGCAGAGCAAAGCAGCAAGCATGAGAGCAACAGCGATTTCATCAGTGATTCCGCAATTCATTAAGACGTCTATTCTGTCGCGGCACGATTTATCGCGCAATAAATTGCGCCGCTACGTCGTGCAAACCTTAGTTAACTCGCTCTTGAATCACGTTAGCCACAATCAACCGTGGCGGCAGAAGAAAACTGAAACAGGTTTCCTGATGCGGCACGCTGGTGATCTCCAACCGCGCGTTGTGATGGCCAAGCGCATGCTTCACAATCGCCAGCCCCAATCCGCTGCCGCCGGTGGCGCGTGAGCGCGCTTTATCTACCCGATAGAAGCGTTCGGTCAGGCGCGGCAAGTGCTGCTCGCTGATGCCGGGTCCGTCATCACACACTTTAAACTGCGCGCCTTGTTGGGTGCGCAGCCAGCTGATGTCGATGCGCGTGCCCTCCGGCGTGTGATTCACCGCGTTGTAAACCAGGTTGGAAATGGCGCTGCGCAACTGTTCATCATTGCCGAACACTTTGAGATGCGGATCGGTATGGAAATGGATGGTGTGGCGTCCCTGGCTCAGCGTTTCCGCTTCACGCTGCAGCAGCAGCAGCATGCCCGGTACATCCACCGTCTCTTTCAGATCGATGGCCGGTGCCGCTTCGATACGCGACAAGGTCAGCAGTTGCTTCACCAGGCTGTCCATGCGCCGCGTCTGCTCCTGCATGGTGTGCAACGCTTTACTGCGCGTGCGCTCGTTCATCACCGAATCATCCATCATTTCCAGATAACCCTGCAGCACGGTGAGCGGCGTGCGCAGTTCATGACTGACGTTGGCGAAGAAATTACGTCGCGCGCCCTCAAGCTGGTGCATCTGGGTGACATCACGCGCCACCATCAGCCACTGCCCTTCGCTGTAAGGCATGACGCGGAATTCCATATGATGCTGATTATTGAGGATCTGCGTTAGCGGCGTATCAAATTTACGCTGGCGGATATAGCGGGAGAATTCAGGATAACGCAGTAGGTTCAGGATGTTCTGGCCGTTATCCTCCGGCCAACGCAAGCCGAGATGCTGCTGCGCCAAACCATTACACCAGAAAATGGTGCCCTCTTCGGTGGTCAGCACCACCGCATCCGGCAGCGATTCAGCGCCGCTGCGGAAACGTTTGATCAGATTGCCCAGCTCCCGGCGACGGCGCCGATTGCGCAGCTGCATCTGATACAAACCGTAAAACAGCGGTTCCCAGCTGCCGCGTCCGGTTGGCGGCGTCATCGAACGATCGACCCACAGCCAGTGCGACAGACGCATCAGGTTTTTGAAGTGCCAAAACATCACACCGGTCACCGCAATCAGCAGCAACCACGGCAGATAGCCGAACAACAGACCGAGCACCAGCGCAGGTAAACAGACCAGCGCCAGCTCGGTCAACAGTCTCTTCCAGGAGAGTCGTTCCAGCACGGTAAAAACTCCGTTTACGATTAGTAGCGGGCAGAGAAACGATACCCTGTTCCGCGAACGGTTTGAACCATGCGATCGTGGCCGGTCAGCTCCAGCGCTTTGCGTAAACGGCGAATATGCACGTCAACGGTGCGATCTTCGACATATACATTGGTGCCCCAGACGTGGTTCAGCAGCTGCTCGCGGCTGTAAACGCGTTCCGGATGCGTCATAAAGAAGTGCAGCAATTTATATTCGGTCGGCCCCATCTCCAGCGGTGTGGTTTCTGACATCACGCGATGCGACGAAGGATCGAGGCTTAAACCCTGCATCTCAATCACCTCTTCCACCGCCATCGGTGAAATACGGCGCATCACCGCTTTAATGCGTGCCATCAGCTCTTTTGGCGAAAACGGCTTGGTAATGTAATCATCCGCGCCCACTTCCAGACCGCGTACGCGATCCTCTTCTTCACCGCGCGCGGTCAGCATCATCACTGGGATGTCGCGCGTCATGGCTTCGCGCTTCAAATGCTTGATAAACTGAATCCCGCTGCCACCGGGCAACATCCAGTCCAGCAGAATTAAATCAGGCCAGGGTTCGATCAGCTTACCAATCGCGCTGTCATAATCTTCCGCCTCAATAGGCTGGTAATCATTCTGTTCCAGCACGAAACATAACATTTCACGGATGGGAGCTTCGTCTTCCACAACCAAAATGCGCTTAGCCATTGTAACTCCTGCTAGTGTGACACCGTGTCACTGGGATTTGCGGCGCCATTATGCGTCAGTTTTATGACACTTTTATGAAAACACCGCCTTAAGATAGATAGATAAAAAACGGAAATGTCACAATAAAAATCTGCTTTTTTTCTTTGTGATCTTAAGTGGTTATAATTCGCCTTCGCTAAACTCAGCACGGAGCAAACATGCGCATCATTCACACCGCTGACTGGCATCTCGGCCAGTTCTTTTACAGCAAAAGTCGGGCCAGAGAACATCAGGCGTTTCTCGACTGGCTGCTGGATCAGATTGTGCAGCATCAGGTGGATGCGCTGATCATCGCCGGCGATCTGTTTGATACCGGATCGCCGCCGAGCTACGCGCGCGAAATGTTTAACCGTTTTGTGGTGGCGCTGCAGCCCAGCGGCTGTCAACTGGTGGTGCTGGCCGGTAATCACGATTCGGTCGCCACGCTGAATGAATCGCGCGAGCTGCTGGCCTGCCTGAATACCCAGGTGATTACCAGCGCGACGCCCCACGGCGAGCAGCAAGTATTAACCCTGAAGCAGCGCGATGGCGCGCCGGGGGCGCTGCTGTGCGCCATTCCTTATCTGCGTCCGCGCGATATTTTGCGCAGCCAGGCCGGCCAATCCGGGCGCGAGAAGCAGATTTCCCTGCTGGAAGCCATCGCGCAGCACTATCAGCAGTGCTTCGCCGCCGCGCAGGCGCAGCGCGATGCGTTGGAAAGCACGCTACCGATTATTGCCACCGGCCATCTCACCACCGTTGGCGTTACGAAAAGCGATTCCGTACGCGACATCTATATCGGCACGCTGGATGCCTTCCCGGCGCAGGCGTTCCCGCCCGCCGATTACATCGCGCTGGGCCATATTCATCGTCCTCAGCGCATCGCCGATAGCGACCATATTCGCTACAGCGGCTCGCCGATTCCGCTCAGCTTTGATGAACTCGGCCGCGAGAAAAGCGTGTTCCTGCTGGAGTTCAGCGCGACGCTCGATGCCGTCACGCCGTTGCCCATTCCCCACTTCCAGCCGATGCAGATGCTCAAAGGCTCCATGGCGGAGATCGAACATCAGCTGGCTCAGTTCAGCGCAAGTGCAGGCGAGCAGCCAACCTGGCTGGACATCGAAATCACCACCCAGGAGTATCTCAGCGACCTGCAGCGCCGCATCGAAGCCTTAACGGAAAATTTGCCAGTTGAAGTGCTGCTGGTGCGCCGCAGCCGTGAACAGCGACAGCGCAGCCTGGAGCGACTGGATAACGAAACCCTGAGTGAACTAAAAGTGGAAGAGGTGTTTGCCCGCCGGCTGGCGCAGGATGATCAGCTGGACGCCGACCAGGCCGAGCAGTTGACGCTGCTGTTCCGCAGCCAGCTGGCCGCGCTGGAGAATCCGTTAGCATGAAAATTTTGACGCTCCGTTTTAAAAACCTCAATGCACTGCGCGGCGAATGGTTTATCGACTTCCGCCGCGAGCCCTTTGCCAGTAACGGATTGTTTGCCATTACCGGCGCCACCGGCGCGGGCAAAACCACCCTGCTCGATGCTATTTGTCTGGCGCTCTATCACCAGACGCCGCGCCTTGGCACGCTGTCACAAACGCAAAATGAGCTGATCACCCGCGACACCGCCGAATGTCTGGCAGAAGTTGAGTTTGAAATTAAAGGTGAAGCCTGGCGCGCCTTCTGGAGCCAGAACCGCGCCCGCGGTCAGGCCGACGGCAAGCTACAGGCACCGCGCGTCGAGCTGGCGCGCGTCGCCGATAATCAGATCGTCGCGGATAAAGTCGGTGACAAGCTAAAAGCGATCGAAACCCTGTCCGGACTCGATTTCGCGCGCTTTACCCGCTCCATGATGCTGTCGCAGGGCCAGTTTGCCGCCTTTCTTAATGCCAAACCCGGCGAACGCGCCGAGCTGCTGGAAGAGCTAACCGGCACCGAGATCTACGGGCAAATTTCGATTCAGATTTACGAACGCTGGCGCAGCGCCCGCAGCGAGCTGGAGACCCTGCGCGCGCGCGCAGGCGGCATGTCGCTGCTGGACGAGGCGCGGCGCGCAGAGCTGACACAACAGCTGGCAGAACTCGGCACGCAGGAGCAAATCCTCAACCAACAGCTGACGCAGGCGCAGCAGCAACAGCACTGGCTGACGCAAGCGCAGCAGCTCATCCAGGAACAGCAGCAGGCAGAACAGACGCTGCTCGCTGCACAACAGGCCTGGCAGCAAGCCGATGGCGATCGTCAACGGCTGGCGCGTGCCGAACCGGCAGAAAAACTGCGCGATAAGTTGCAGCAGCGCGAACAGTTGCAACGCGATCGGCTGGCGCTGGAGCAGCAGTCACAGCAGCTGCACAGCCAACAGCAGCAGGCGAAAACCGCTCTGCAGCAGGGCGAAAGCCACTATCAAGCGGCACAGCAGGCGCGTGAGCAGGCTATCCAGCAACAGCAGCAGTTGGAAACGCTGCTGACCGAACAGGTCATCCCGCTGGATCACAGCATCGCCAATAACGCCCAGCAGCTCAGCGAGCAACAACGGCTACACGTTCAGCAGCAGCAGGCGCTGCACAACAGCCAAGCCGCACTGAGTCAGCAACAGCAGGTAAGTGAACGTTTACAGCAGCAGCTCACCCAGCAGCAGGAATTCCGTACCCGCGAAGCCGCTGTCGCCGATTGGGGCGCAGAACTGACGCGCTGGCAGGCGGAGATCGCGCGGCTCGATGAGCGCGAACAGACGCTGACGCAGCTGAATGCGCAGCAACAGCAGCAGCGCAACCAGCTTGCGCAGCATCAACAGGCGCAGGCTGAGCGTGAACAGGCGGCGCAGCCGCTGCAGCAGGCCGAGGCTCACGCCGCTCAGCAGCGCCTGCAAGCGGAGCAAGTACTAACTTCGCTCGAGGCCGAAGTCAGCACGACTCAGCTGCGTAGCGCGCTGGCTCAGCATCAAACGCAGCGCGCCGCGCGTCAGCAGCTCAGCCTGTTAGCCGCGCAGTGGCGCTCGCTGCAGCCGCAGCGGTTGCAGCGTCAGCAGAAATTAACGCAGCTGCAGCAACAGCATCAGGACGCTGAACAGGCGTTGCAGGCGCTGCGCGAAGAGTACAAACGCGAACATCAAGCGCTGCTGGATGTGCGCAAAATTTGCGAGCTGGAGCGCACCATCGCGCAGCTGGCTGACGAACGCGCGAAGTTACAGCCGGATCAGCCCTGCCCGCTGTGTGGCTCGTGCCAGCATCCCGCCATTGCGCAATATCAGCAGCTTGAACCCGGCGCAAACCAGCAGCGACTGGCCGCGCTAGAAACCCGTGTGGCGCAGTTAAAAGAGTCCGGCACCGCCAAAGGCGAGCAGCAGAAGCTGTCGCTGCAACAGCAGCAGGCCTTGCAGCAGGAAATCGACGAATTCGACCAGCAGCTGGCGACGGCGCAAACGCAGTGGCAAACGCTATGCGACCCGCTTGCCCTGTCCTGCGCGCTGGAGCAGCAGGACGCATTCGCGCAGTGGCTGCAGCAGCAGGATGCGCAGGAAAGCAGCCAGCAGCAGCAGCTTCAGGCACGGGAAAACGCCGCGCGCGCTGTGCAGCAGGCGAAGGATGCCCATCTGCACCAGCAGCAGCTGTGGCAGCAGCAGCAAAACCAGCAGCAGCTGGCGCAGCAGCAGATCGCCAGCACGCAGCAAACACTTGACGAACTTAGCCAGCGCGAAGCCAGCGAACGCAGCGCCAGGCAGCAACTGGCGCTGCAGCTGGAGCAGCAGTTAGCGCAGCACCAGCTTCATCTGCCGGAACCGGCGGCGCGCGAAAACTGGCTTAGCGCCTTGCAGCAGCGCTGGATCAAATGGCAGGAAAGTGAGCGGTTACTCGCAGAATTGCAGCCGCAGCTGGCCAAAGCCGAGAGTGAGCGCAACAGCCTGCAACAGAACCAGCTGCGCGAGCAGCAGCGTCTCGATGAACTGCAGCACTCGCTCAGCGCCCTGCAGCAACAGCTCCAGCAACAACAGCAGCAGCGTCAACAGCTGTTTGGCGAGCAGTCAGTGGCGACAGCGCGTCAACAGCAGCACGCCGCCCTGCAACAGTGTGAACAGGCGCTGGCGCAGCAGTTGCAACAGTGGCAACAGGCGCAAAGCGCGCTGCACAGCCTGAATGGTCAGTTTGAGCAAATCACCGCGCAGCAGCAGACGTTGCACGATCGCCTAGCCGCGGCGGAAGCCGCCCTGCTTGCCGCACTGCAGCAGGGTGATTTTGCTGATGAAGCCGCGCTGCGTGCGGCACTGCTGGAGGAAAGCGAGGTGCAGCAGCTGCGCCAGCGGCTGCAAACGCTTGAGCAGCAGCGTCAGCAGCAGCTCACGCTACACGAGCAGCTCAGCCAGCGACAGGCTGCACATCAGCAGCAGCGTCCGGCGGAGCTCAGTGATGACAGCGCCGCCAACATCCAGCAACAGCTGGAGCAGCTGCGCATGACGCTACGCGACAACGCGCGCCAGCAGGGCGAAGCGCAGCAGCAGCTGCACAGCGATGCCGCGCTGCGTCTGCAGCAGCAGTCGTTGCTGACGCAAATCGCCGCTGATGAAGTGGAGCTGGCCCAGCTGGGCCGTCTGAACGATCTGGTGGGTTCCGCCAAAGGGGATAAATTCCGCCGCTTCGCCCAGGGACTGACGCTCGATCATCTGGTATGGCTGGCGAATCGCCAGCTCGATCGTCTGCACGGCCGCTACCTGCTGCAGCGTCGCGTCAGCGAAGAGCTGGAGCTGGAAGTGGTTGATACTTGGCAGGCAGACGCCACGCGCGATACCCGCACGCTGTCGGGCGGTGAGAGTTTCCTTGTCAGCCTGGCGCTGGCGTTAGCCCTGTCCGATTTGGTGAGCCATAAAACGCGTATCGAATCGCTGTTTCTTGACGAAGGTTTCGGCACGCTGGATGCGGAAACGCTGGATACCGCGCTGGATGCACTGGATGCGCTGAACGCCAGCGGCAAAACCATCGGCGTAATCAGCCACGTGGAAGCGATGAAGGAGCGCATTCCGGTGCAGATTCGGGTGCGGAAGATGAACGGATTGGGTTACAGCAAGCTGGAGTTGCCCGGCGAAGAGTAGCTTGCGGCGGCGGCAAATTCTGGTTCTGCCAACAGTCGGAGTAATGCCATAGCAATGCTGAATGCGGCCTGTAGACTGTGGCTAATAATCGAGAATACTTTAGGCACGTTGATGAACAAAATTATCGCGTTGCTGAGCGGCGCAGTGATTATTTTAGCGCTCAGCGCCTGCCAGCAGGCTCAGCCAAAACAGCAGGATAGCATTGCCAATCTGTGCCAGCCGCAGAGTGCGCCGGGCAGCGCATCCTGCAAATGGGCCGATGGCATGCAGCACCAGCTTAACCAGCATTTCCGCGATGCTAAGCGTTATGCCGGTCAGCAATGTCTGGTGCGACTGGAGTGGCAGCCCAGCGGGCGCTACGCGGTCACGCAGACGCAAGGCGATGAAAGCTTGTGCCTGCGCGCCTGGCAATTGATTGGGCAAACCAAAGATTTACCTCAGCCGCCTAATCCTGGCCAACCTGCATGGTTTGGTTTTGCACCGGGTTCGCCAGTCCATGCTGGCGCCACTGGCGCGGGCTGATGCCAAACCAGCGGCGGAACGCACGTGAGAAGGCGCTGACCTCGGAATAACCGAGCAGTAGCGCCATTTCCGAGATCGGTAGCTGTTTCTGTTGCAGATAATGCGTAGCCATTTCGCAACGCACCTTGTCTACCAGCGCCGTGAAGCTAATGCCCTCTTCGCGCAGTCGCCGCTGCAGGGACCAGCTCGACAACCCCATTTTTTCGGCAATCTCTTCCAGCACCGGTTCGCCCTGCATCAGCGACAGATTGACCTGTGATCGTGCCTGTTCCACCACGCTTTGCAGGCTGGCGGCGCTGTTGAGGCGGCGGATGGCATCCTGCATCACCATCAGCAGCATCGGATCGTGCTCCGGCATGCTGCGCAGCAGATCGCGTTTCGGGATCAGTAACGAGTTAAATGGTTGATCGAACCAGACCGGCGCATCAAACACTTTGCAGTGCTCGTGCCACTGCTCAGGGCGCGGATGCTCAAAATGCACTTCGCGCGGCGCCCAATGCTTGCCGGCAACGTGGCGGATTAAATTGAGGAACATGCCGAGCGTCAGCTCCGCATCCTGGCGACGCGACAGGATGGCACCGTGGCGCACCTGATAATCGAGCCGCCAGCATTCCCCTTTATCCACCAGCCGCGTCAGCGTATCGTGCTGGTGCCACGGAAAGGCATTCACCACGTTGTGCAGCGCCTGCTCCAGCGTCGGCGAACACAGGCCAATGTAGCCAATCAAGCCTAATGACTGCGGTTTGAACTGCTTGCCGTAGTGCAAACCGAAGTTATCAAAATCGGCGTGGCGCGCCGCCTCTTCCATCACGCGGCAATAATTCACCAAGCCCAGACTTAAGGTTGGGCTCGCCAGCAGCTCCGAGTTGATTCCGCTGATGCCGAAGATGCGATCGACATCGCCGCCCTTGTCAGTAATAAACGCGCTCAGCCCGGTAGCGGCCGCCGCCAGCACGCCACGGTTACTGGCGTTGATGGACAAGGCGCTAAAGGCTTCGGTGGGAGTTATCAGTGATGGCATCGGAACCTCTCAGGATGGCGCGAGTGAAACAGGCAGAGGATTCCAGCAATTTTCGTACCAGGCGGGTAATCGGTGGATTGTGATGTGAGGCCGCCATAAATGGCGACCCTACGGTGATTTGGCGGGGTTTCGTAGGGTGCGCATTCATGCGCACCTTCGTATAAACGCAATTTTTTGCTTAAGTGAGTGACATTACGCCATAAATGGCGGCCTTCCGTGCGCCGCAACGACGCAGCGCTGCTCACTGCTGGTGCATCAGACGCCGACCGGCAGCTGATTGGTTTCCAGATAACGACGACAGAGACGCACGGAATGATCGGCCCACTGCGGCCCCAGACTGAGCGCCATCTCCGTTTCCGCGTGCGATCCCATCCACGCCGTCATCTGAATGCGGCGCTGGATCAACAGCGTCGGCACCAGCGCCATCTCTTCATCGCTGATGTGCGCCACTTTTTCGTAGCCGAGGATCCAGTTATCCACCCATTCGGCGGCGCGGGGATGATGCTCCACGAAACTGATCGCTGCCGCCAGATCGTGCAGATACCAGCCGAGCCCGCAGTCATCGAAATCGATCACCCGCGTTTCGCCTTTGTGCAGCAGCAGATTGGTCAGACGTAGATCGGCGTGGATCAAACCATAACGATCCGCGCCTTTGCCAAAGCCTTGCAGCTCCTGTCCCACGCGCGCCACCGCGGCAGCGACGATGCCGTGATCGGCCGGATTGAGGTTCGGCGCATCCTGCCAGCGCCCCCAATGGCTGCGATCGCTGACCATGGTGTGATGATCCCAGATAATGCGCTGGAAACCGGCCGGTTTCTGCCAGCTGCGGCTGTGCTGGTGCAGGCGCGCGGTGATGTGACCGAGCTGCTGAAAGGCTTTGGGATCGACATCCGTGGTTGGCATCTCGCCCTCGATCCAGTGGAACAGCACCGCGTAGCGCTCGGCGCCGTTGGCCATCGCTAACGTCAACACGGTTTCGCCATCGCTGGCCGCAATCGCCTGCGGCACCATAATGCCGATGTCGCGCAGCGCATCCAGCCACAGCAGTTCGCTTTGAATGTCTGCTTTGCTGTGATAGTTGGGGCGATGCAAACGCAGCGCATAACGCTTGCCCGCCGCCTGCAACAGAAAGGTGGCATTTTCCGAGCGGCACAGCAGCTTCAGGTCGCCGCGCAGCGCGGCGGGATAAGCGGCCAGCGCCTGATGCGCCAGCCGGGTGATTTCAGCATCGGTTAAGCTATCGGATTGTTCGGCACTCATTCATCAGTCTCCAGCATCAAGCAGGTGTTATCAGCATGGGATGACGTCGTCCTGACTGCTTGACCGCAGACCAGTCAAAGTTGACCGCAGCGTGCATCTGGCACTTTTCTTGCTGGCGAGTTGACCGTGGAGGACAAAACTCACTGCGCCCGCGTCAAGTTTTCCCGCGTACGGCAGCGGCATTATCACTTCACTGTAGCGCAAAGATAAAAAAGCGCGGTGAAGCTGCCGCACCAACAACGACGACGGGGAGAAGATGATGACGAATAAGCTCAAACCCACGCTGGGCACCCTGCATTTGTGGGGCATCGCGGTTGGACTGGTGATTTCCGGTGAGTATTTCGGCTGGAGTTACGGCTGGGGCGTGGCGGGCACGCTGGGATTTCTGATTACCACCGCGATGATCGCCACCCTGTATACCTGCTTCATTTTCAGCTTTACCGAACTGACCACGGCGATTCCGCATGCGGGCGGCCCGTTTGCTTATAGCCGCCGCGCGTTCGGCGAAACTGGTGGGTTGATTGCCGGCCTGGCGACGCTGATTGAGTTCGTGTTCGCGCCGCCCGCCATCGCCATGGCGATTGGCGCCTACCTTAACGTGCAATATCCCGACCTCAATCCGAAAACGGCAGCGGTAGGTGCTTATATCGTCTTTATGACCTTGAACATTCTTGGCGTAAAGCTGGCAGCGATGTTTGAACTGGTGGTCACCGTGCTGGCGGTGCTCGAGCTGCTGGTGTTTATGGGCGTGGTGTCGCCGGGCTTCAGCCTTGCCAACTTTGCCGCTAATGGCTGGGCGGGTAGCGATAGCTTCGGTATGCCAGCGATGTCGGGCATTTTTGCCGCCATTCCTTTCGCCATCTGGTTTTTCCTGGCGATTGAAGGCGCTGCGATGGCGGCCGAAGAAGCCAAAGATCCGAAGCGCACCATTCCCAAAGCCTATATCACCGGCATTATCACGCTGGTGGTGCTGGCGATTGGCGTGATGCTGCTGGCCGGTGGCGCAGGCGACTGGCGTAAGCTATCGGATATCAACGATCCGCTGCCGCAGGCGATGAAGTTGATTGTTGGTGAGAACTCCAACTGGATGCACATGCTGGTGTGGATCGGTTTGTTTGGTCTGATTGCCAGCTTCCACGGCATTATTCTTGGCTATTCGCGGCAGTTCTTCGCCCTCGCCCGCGCCGGTTATCTGCCACAAAGTCTGGCGAAACTGTCACGCTTCCAGACGCCGCACCGCGCGATTATCGCCGGTGGTTTGATTGGTATCGCCGCGATTTACAGCGATGGCTTCATCAATTTGCAGGGCATGACCTTGACCGCCGCGATGATCACCATGGCGGTGTTCGGCGCTATTGTGATGTATCTGATGAGCATGCTGAGCCTGTTTAAACTGCGCCGCACCGCTCCAGAGATGGAACGCAGCTTCCGCGCGCCGGGCTATCCGATTGTGCCGGGTATTGCGCTGGTGCTGTCGCTGGTGTGTCTGGTGGCAATGCTGTGGTTTAACCCGGTAATTGGCGGATTGTTTGTGGCGATTATGGCGGTGGGGTATGTCTACTTCCTGGCAACTAAATCACAGCGCGACAACGCGCCGCCGGATTCGATGTTAGTAGGTGAGTGAGTATGTGCTGGCTGTCCCCCATCCCGGCCTTCCCCCGCAAGCGGGGGAAGGAGACGCTGCCATATGCAGCTTCATAACTCACATATAGCAGCATCTTCCTCCCCCATTTATGGGGGAGGACCGAGGTGGGGGGCAACCAGCACGGTACGAAGAGGGGGACAGCCAGCACACAACGCACCCTAACCCTTCACCGGCCACAGCCATGCGGCCCCGCGCACACCGCTTGAATCACCGTGCACCGCCTTCAACACCGGCGTTTCACACTCACGGCCAAACACCCACTGTTTCATCAGCGCCGGCACGGTTTGATACAGCCGATCGTTATTGCTCATCCCGCCGCCCAGCACAATCACATCCGGATCAAGCAAATTCACTACCTGCGCCAGCGATTTCGCCAGACGCATTTCGTAGCGATTCATCGCCAGTTCCGCCACGGGGTCCTGCTGCTCAATCAGCTTGATGATTTCTGCGCCTTTCAATGCCTTACCGCTCAAACGCTGATAATCGATGGCAAAGCCGGTGCCCGAAACAAATGTCTCGATACAGCCCTGCAACCCGCAATAACACGGCACTTCCGCGCGGTGACGCAGTTCATCTTCGTCCATCCACGGCAGCGGATTATGGCCCCATTCGCCGGCGTTACCGTTACCGCCGATGCGTGACTCGCCGCCAATCGCCACGCCCGCGCCTGAACCTGTGCCGATGATCACTGCAAACACCAGCGGCTGGCCCGCGCCTGCACCATCCACCGCTTCGGAAACCGCCAGACAATTCGCGTCATTGGCGATGCGCACGTCACGATTCAGCGCCTGCGCCAAATCCTTATCCAGCGGCTGTCCGTTCAGCCAGGTAGAGTTAGCATTTTTCACCCGCTGCGTATAAGGCGAAAGGGTGCCGGGAATGCCAATGCCCACCGTGCCCTGCTGTCCGGTCTTCTCCTCCGCCAGCAACACCAAATCGACAATCGCCTGAACCGTGGCAGCGTAGTCATCACGCGGCGTATTGACGCGGTGACGGAACAACTCTTGTCCCTGATCGGACAGGGCAATCACTTCAATTTTAGTGCCGCCTAAATCAATCCCAATACGCACGCTTTATTCCTCATTATTCGTTCTGGTGACAAATACAGTAGAAGGCTGAATCGGGAAAGGCAATGAAACGAATCCGATGTTTCGCTATCATGCGCGCTGACTTTGAGACTTGTGCGCCCGATCGCACCCACGGTAAGGAATCCCGATGTTGTGGTTTAAAAATATGATGGTTTATCGTCTGAATCGTGACATCCCGCTGTCCGCAGACGATTTGGAAAAGCAGCTCGACGCCTTCACCTTTTCACCGTGCGGCAGCCAGGATATGGCGAAAACCGGTTGGGTATCACCGATGGGCAACCGCAGCGAAGCGCTGACGCATGAGATTAACGGTCAGATCGTAATCTGTGCGCGTACTGAACAAAAGATCCTGCCATCGCCGGTGGTGAAACAGGCGCTGGAAGCCAAAATCGACAAGCTGGAGGCGGAACAGAGCCGCAAGCTGAAGAAGACTGAGAAAGACTCGCTGAAAGATGAAGTGCTGCATAGCCTGCTGCCGCGCGCATTTAGCCGCTTCAGCCAGACCTTTATGTGGATCGACACTGTCAACAATCTGATCATCGTTGACTGCGCCAGCGCCAAAAAAGCCGAAGATACGCTGGCACTGCTGCGTAAAAGCCTCGGTTCATTGCCGGTGGTGCCGCTGACGCTGGAGAATCCGATCGAGCTGACGCTGACCGAATGGGTGCGTTCCGGTGAATTGCCGGCTGGTTTTGCCTTGATGGATGAAGCCGAGCTGAAAGCGATGCTGGAAGATGGCGGCGTGATCCGCTGCAAGAAACAGGATCTGATCTCCGATGAAATCGCCACGCATATTGAAGCCGGTAAAGTGGTCACCAAGCTGGCGCTCGACTGGCAGGAGCGCATTCAGTTTGTCATTGCCGACGATGCTTCGGTGAAACGCCTGAAGTTTAGCGACACGCTGCGTGAGCAGAATGATGACATCGATCGCGACGATTTCGCTCAACGTTTCGATGCTGATTTCATTCTGATGAGCAGCGAACTGGCCGCGCTGATCGCTAACCTGATAGAAGCCTTAGGCGGCGAAGCGAAGCGTTAAAACGGTGCACAATTAAAGCAAAAAACCTGCAATCCAAAACAGAATCGCAGGTTTAGAACCATCTAGCGCACAGAATTTTACCCTAAATAATTCGCGTTGCAGGAAGGCGGCAAGGGTGAGAATCCCCAGGAGCTTACTAAAGTAAGTGACTGGGGTGAGCACACGCAGCCAACGCATCTGCAGCGCGAAGTATGACGGGTAAATCAGAGGTAGCGGCACAGATAAGATGAAGGCTCGGCTACCTGCAGATGGAATTCGCTCTGGCCCGGAACGCTGAAGACGGAACCGGCTTCGTACCATTTCCACTCGGTTTCGCCCGGCAGCAGCACTTTCAGTGCGCCGCTGACTACCGTCATCTCTTCCGGCTGAGCGGTACCGAAGGTGTATTCACCTTCCGCCATCACGCCAACGCTGGCACGGCCAATGGTCACGCTGTCGAAACCAATGGATTTCACTTTTCCGTCGAAATACTCACTCGTATTGAGCATATTACTTCCTCACAGCACATTATCGTGACTGGCAGATTACTAAGGAACTCGCTGATCTGTCACGCGAAATAGCGCCACCGATCGTAAGTTGTGATCTATCCGCCTTAGACGATCAACTCTGCCGCCAGCTTGGCCACCAGCACGTTCGACAGCAGTACCGGAATGCCCAACATTTTTTGCAGGAAATCCCGATGCTTCTGGTGATAGCCGATGCAATCCAGCACCACCACATCCGCGCCCTGCTCCTGCAACGACAACCCGGCTTCCACCAAATCGGCCTGCTCGGCCAGATACGGGCTGGCCACGGCAAAGCACGGTGGGCTCGTCAGGTTGCGCCACTTGTTGGCCTGCTCGGCAATCTGCTCTTCGACCGGCACCACGATGCCGACTTTATGCTCTTGCACAATCGCGCGCACCAGCGGCGGGATGATGCGATCCGGCTCCAGCAATAAAGCGGATTGCGTTTTCAGCGTGCCGAACTCGCCGGTGCACAGCAGCAGAATGGTGTCGTAGCCCTGCTGTTCCAGCGCGGTGATTTTACGCTGCAGTCCCTGCTCCACTTTTGGTCCCGACAGACGCACCTGCTCGCCGCTGGTCATGCGCGAGACCAGCACTTTATCGCCCGGCGCGGGCGCATACTGCTGCTCGACCTCGGCCAGCGTCAGGCCGTCGAGTAGCCCGGCATGTGCTATCTGATCGGCGGGCAGATGTTCCTGCAGCAGCGGCAAGATGTCGCTGCGCGGTGATTGACCAATGGTAAGTGTGACCAGGGAGGTATTCATCATCAGGCTTTCCGGTTACGCAAGTGGCTGAGACTACCATACAAAGATAGCAGCACAGCGTACTCTTGCGCGTCATAGAACTGGCAGGTTTCGCGTCCGAACTCTTTCGCCACTTCCACCGCAAACTTCACCGCAGCGGCGATATCCACTTCGTGGCTGGCGCCGGTACCACAGCCCGGCACCACCGATTCCGCGCAGATCGCCACGCCCACGACCGGCACATCGGTGGCGGTGGAGGGCTGCAGAATGCTATTGAGGTGATAAACCCCGTTGCCGTAGGGCGTGATGTCCTGCGTGGTAATCGGGAACGTGACCGCCGGTTTGCCGCTGGTCATCTCCATGATGCGCAGTAAATCTTCCGACACGCGCAGGATGTAGCCCTCTTTCACCGTAGGCGACAGCGCGTAGCCTTTGTGATTCAGGATGCGGTTACCTTTGGTGGTGTCGATCGACAGAATTGCATCAACGCCAGCGATCACCTCATTGTCATTCATTGTGATGTCGTCGCACGGCGAATCCATGAAATCGACCGGTTCGTGCGGACGAGTGGGCGCATCCGGGCAGATGTGGGTGGTGATGATCACATCGCCCGCCAGCACATCGCCTTTGGTTTGCATCTGCGCCAGCTTCAGCGCACTGCTGACTGCCGCCACGGCACCATCCGCGTCAGACACCATACCAATCCGCGTTGGACGCGCACCGATGCCGCCAAGACGACCAATAATACCCAGCGTTGGCGCATTGCCGCCGTTGCGCTTGCCCTGCGCGCCGGGAATATCGATGCGAACGAAATCGGTACGCCCTTTTGGCCCACTGACGCGGGTAGTGCTGGCGCTAACGCCCGGATAAGCAGCGAACAAATCCACCACCTGTTGGCCATCAATGTAGGCGCTATCGAGTAACTCAAAGACCTGCAGTGTCTGCTGTAAACTCATAATGAATTCCCTGGATTATTTCTTAGTGCTACTGGCAAAGAGTGAATGGAAGAAACTGTAGAGCGCGTCGCCGGCGATAAATCCAGCGGCCATCACCTCCATCGGTGAACGTCCACGCTCGCCCCACACACGCAAAATGATGATTCGCAGCGCGATACCGATCATCACCGCCCAACCGGCAGCGGCGTTATTGATGAGCAAACCGGTCGCCAGCAGCACGCCGAGCTGACGTTTGGGTCCGCCGATTAACTGGATGATGGCGCCCGGAATTGCCCACATCAGCAGGTTACCGGCGATACCCGGCTCCGCCCCGGCCTGAATGGTTTTCGCGTAAACACGCGCCACCGGCGGCAACAGATTTTCGGCAAAGAAAATAGTATGCGCATACCACACCACCGGAATACAGATGACAAAGGCGATCATGGCGGCGATCAGCTGGATGCGGCGGCCCCACAGCTCCTGCTGCATATCTGCGCCGTTACCGCGCAGGATAAAGCCGGCTTTCAGGTCATAGCCCATGTCGGCAAATGCCGGGCCAGTTGCGGCGGTGAAACCACACAGCAGGCACAGCGCCAGCGGCGGGAAGCCGAGCAGAATGCCGAGAATCAGCGTAATCAGTGCCACCGCAAAGGCCGGGAACCAGCCGGAGTGCATGGCGGCGATGCCGACAATCAGTTCATGTACAAAGGCAGCAAAGGCGGCGTAAACAATAAACAACACCAGCATCGGCAGGCCCATCTGGCTCCACAAGCCACCTGCCAGCGCCAGCAGCGTGGAGATCACGATATAACCCACAGTGCCAAAGCCGAGCGAGCGCTTCACTTCGCTATCGCTGCGGCTGACGTTGATCTGGTCATTACGGCGACTGCGAATCACCTGCACCACCTGAATCAGCGCGACTAAACCGGCACCGACCATCACGCCGTGCGGAATATAAAGGGCGTTGATATCAATACCAGCAACCGGTTGCGCATACGCACGCAGCAGAAAACCGGTACCCAGCATACTCAGCGCCCAGATATTGCCGATAAACGCGGTACCAAACGCCGACATCGGAATCTTCAGCATCGAACCGACAATGCCGCCGACAATCCCCACCACCAGCAGCCACGCCTGACGACCGCCTTTATCCCCGGCTTTAATCGCTTCCGCTGCCGCCACGCCCGGCGGCCACGCATTGCTGGCGGGGAACACGCGCGTATCGAACAGACGATAGAGCAGATAAGCATCAAGCAGCATCGCCGCGCTGACGCCAACAAACAGCGGCAGCACCAGCTGCGGTTCACCCAGCGCCCACGGCACCGCAATCGGCATCAGCAGGCTGTTGGCGGCGCCAAAGGTGGCAGAAGAGATAGCGGTTTGCGCGAGGTTTTGGACTTCAATCGAACGATAGCGACGAAACCATTGCAGTGGAATGCGCGCCAGCAGCATGGCAAACAGCGCGCCGATAATAGAGGTATTGGGTGTCACCCCAATGGTGGTAATAAGCTGTACCCCAATAATGGCGCCTGCAACGGATAGCAGAACCAGCATTAAGGCAACGCCAACACTTTTTATTGGATTATTTTGACGCATGAGATCCCCGTATTTTCACCCTGTAGAAACGCCTTAAAATGCAATGCCCGACACGCGGGACATCCACATATTTATTTAATCGTTCCCTGATTATTGAAATAAGCAGGTCCGAAGACCTGCTATTTCCCTGGTGTGGCGCGAAGTATTACGCCTTAAAATCGTTAAGAGGGTTTCCCTGATTGATTCAGGGTTACGCGCCGTACTTTTCCGCCATTAGGGCGGCGGTGGCACGTAATTCGCTGAGCAGTGCTTCCGGGTAACCGGGCGCCGCTTCTTGCGATAAAAACGAGAGACAAAGCGCGGCACTTTCACCGCGATGTTTATTGGTCACGGCGACCGCCAGTGAGCTGATACCCGGCAGCGTCTCATTGCACGCCATTGCCCAGCCTTGCTGTCGAATCACGGCTAACTCTTTGCACAAATCATCCAGCGTTAGCGGTGAGTTCAGCGAAGCCGCCTGCCAGTTGCTGGCAAAACGATCGCGAACCTCTTCATCACTTAACTGCGCTAACAGCACGCGTCCGGTCGAAGTGCCGGTTAATGAAACGCGTGTGCCCGGCGGCGTAACGAGCTGGGTGAAGAAGCGACCGTGATACATCCGCATCACCAGCACATCGTCACCGTCCAGCACCGAGATGTAGCCCATGCAACCGCTGCTGGCCGCCAGACGCGCCATCGGCGCCGAGGCGCTATCAACCAACGGCGTCGAGAGATAGTGACCAGCAACCGACAGCAGCACGCGACCAATCTGGAAGCAGCGGCTCTCGGCATCACGCTCAAGTAAGCCTTCACTTTCCATCGTCGCTAACAGGCGCGATACGGTGCTTTTCGGCAACCCCAACGCATCCACCACCTCGGTAAACGTTAAGCCCGGATGGCCCTGCGCCACGCCAAAGCGCTGGAACAGCTTCAGTACGGCAGAGGCATTTTCGAGTGTGGTCATGGCGCCTGTTTCACTATGTGGAACCGAGTTCCTTTATCAAGACCCCGAAAGTAAAACGCGTGGCTTTATGCGTCAAGCGCAAATTTTTAGCCGGACAATACTTATGGAATTTAAGGCAGGAGAAAATACGGCAGAAAAACAGAATTGAATGACGTTATCAGGCGAGAAAGATATTTAGCAGGAAGGGATAGAGCTTATTGGGTAATGCGCAATATTTGGTTGAGTTTCTTTATCCTGAATAGTTCAAGCTGCAGGAAGGCGACAAATGCGTAAATCCCCAGGCGCTTACTTTAGTCAGTGACTGGGGAGAACACATCAAGCCAACGTATCTACAGCTTGAAATATGACGGATAACGTTAATCTTTTTCGGCATCCTCGTAGCGCTCTTTAGCATCCTGCGCTTCGGCCTGAGATTTATGTTCACTAATTAACGTATCGGGTTTGGGATGGTCGGCGCGTAATTCATACCAGGTCACGGTTTGATCTGACGAGCCTTTTTCAACAGTGACGATGCGCGCTTCACGCGGATAGGGTGGTTTCGTTGGCATAATTTTCCCTCTTCTCTCAGTTGTCCACGGGCAGCCGTGATCCTCTGCCTACCGTGAAGTATAGACAACGGAGGATCGCTGCAAAAAAAGAGAGAAAAATCTGAGGGTTTAGCTGGCGCGCGCCAGTGACAGCGACTGCAAAATTTGCTCAACCACGCGCTCGGGTGATTGCATCGCATTCACTTCATGGTGCGCGGTTTGACGATACAGATGCGCGCGTTCACGCAGGATATCGCCCATCTCTTCGGCAATCGGACGGCCGGTTAACGTCGGACGCTGCGCCGCTTCCGGCTGGTGTTCGAGACGTTGAGCTAAGACGTCCGATGGCGCATTGAGCCAAATCACCTGACCATGTTCACGCATAAAGCGACAGTTGGCTTCGGCCAACACCATGCCGCCGCCAGTGGCAATAACCGTATTTGGCGCGGTAACCGCACGCAGCGATTCGGTCTCACGGGCGCGAAAGCTCTCCCACCCTTCAGATGCCACAATCTCGGCCACGCTTCGCTGGGTGGTGAGTTGCAGATGGTGATCGGTATCGTTGAAGGCATAGCCCAGCGCTTGCGACAGCGCCTGGCCCACCGTGGTTTTACCGCAACCGCGTGCGCCGATCAGATAGATGGGTAATGACATCCAGGCTCATCCTCCGCCGTAATGTGCCGCACGGGCAACGTCATCAGGTCAATAATGCGTCGCATAATACCTGGATTTTATTTTATCAGCCACCCGCGAGGCACGATTTACGCGTATTTCAGTCACATCCTAGGCTATTCGATTGATTTACCAGCGGAAAACAATGCATGAATCGTGCATCGTCGAAAATGTAAGAGCGGGCAACATTTCCTTACCAGGCCGCTGATTTACTTTCCTGGGTCGCGCCCTCATATATTGAGTCATACCGTAAATGGAGGTTTCCCATGCAAAACGAAGAACAACAATTGATTGAAAGCCTGTTCAGCCGACTGAAACAGGCAGAAAGCCAAAGCGGCCCGCGTGATGCAGGCGCAGAGCAGTTGATCAAACAGCATTTACAGAATCAGCCTGGCGCGCCTTACTACATGTCGCAGGCGATCCTGATTCAGGAAGCGGCGCTGAAAAAGCTCAATGCACAGGTCACGGATCTGGAAAATCGTCTGGCGCAGGCGCAACAGCAACAGGCGCCACAGCAGAGCAGCGGCGGTTTTCTTTCAAGCCTGTTTGGCGGCGGTTCGCGTCCAGCAGCCTCTCAGCAGCAACCGGCCTGGGGCACGCCACCGCCGCAGCCTCAGCAGCAGTATGCGCCCCCGCCACAGCAGCAATACGGTGCAGCGCCGGCGCGCGGCACCGGCTTCCTCGGCGGCGCATTGCAAACGGCAGTTGGCGTGGCGGGTGGCGTGGTGATGGCGGATATGCTGACCAGCATGTTCCACCATTCGCAACCGGAAGAGATCGTTAACATCATTAACGAACCGGCGCTGCCGCAGGTCGATAACAGCCTCGATACCTTCAACGGCAACGACAGTAACAACGCATTTCTCAATGATAATTCGGGTTGGGATAACAACCTGGCGGATAACAATGATTTCGGCGATTTTAGCAGCGGTGGCGACTTTGACGACGATGACAGCTTCGTCTGATTAGCGCTGGCGTAACCACTTATCCAGTTCATTAGCAAACAGTTGGCGGTCGCGTTGGCTCAACGTCGACGGACCGCCACTCTGAATCCCGCTGGCACGCATCGTTTCCATAAAGTCACGCATGGTTAAGCGCTGACGAATGGTATCCGGCGAATAGCGTTCACCGCGCGGATTCAACGCCGCAGCGCCTTTCTCCAGCACTTCCGCTGCCAGCGGAATATCGCCGGTAATCACCAGCTCACCCGGCTGCACGCGTTTCACAATCTCATTATCGGCCACGTCAAAACCGGCAGCCACCTGCAGCGTTTTCAGCCACGGCGAAGGCGGCACGCGCAGCGGCTGGTTAGCGACAAACGTCACGGTGACTTTGGTGCGCTCCGCAGCGCGGTATAACACCTCTTTGATGACATTGGGACAGGCATCCGCATCAACCCAAATCGACATGATGACTCCTTTTTCGCAGACAATGAGGCTGATCTTGCCGTGCTGCGGCAGAATGGCAACTGTTTTTGCTGTCTGCCTGCCTTGTTATTAATCCTCGCTGACGTAAGCTTACCCCCACAGAAAATGAACCACTTAGAGGATAAAGCGATGCTGGAGAAAAAAATCGGGTTTGTCGGCTGCGGCAATATGGCGAAAGCTATCATCAGCGGACTGGTGAACAGCGGGCAGATCGCCCCGGCCAATATCCTGGTATTTGACCGCAAACCGGCCACCAATCAGGCGATGGCGCAACAGTACGGCATTACCGCCGCAGAGAGCGTTGAAAGCCTGGCGCGTGAAGTCGATATCCTGTTTGGCGCGGTGAAACCCAATGTGATTCTCAAAGTGCTGAAAGATCTTGCCGGTCAACTGAAAAAAGATGTGCTGGTGGTCTCGATTGCGGCGGGTGTGACGCTCGATTCATTGGCTTCTGTTTTAGGCCACGATCGCAAAATCATTCGCGTGATGCCCAATACGCCGTCGCTGGTGAATGAAGGCATGACGTCTGTGACGCCTAACGTGCTGGTGGAAGCGCATGAAGTGGATGAAGTGGTCGCCATTTTCGAGAGCTTCGGCAAAGCGGCGGTGGTGAATGAATATCTGATTCACGCGGTAGTTGGCGTAAGCGGTTCGGCACCGGCGTATGTATTTATGTTTATTGAAGCGATGGCGGATGCCGCGGTGCTCGGCGGCATGCCGCGTGCACAGGCGTATCAGTTCGCGGCGCAGGCGGTAAAAGGCTCAGCGCAGATGGTGCTGGAAACCGGCGAGCATCCGGGCGTGCTGAAAGATCGGGTGTGTTCGCCAGGCGGCACCACCATTGAAGCGGTAAAAGTGCTGGAAGAGAAAGGCTTCCGCGCCGCAGTGATTAACGCAATGCAGGCTTGCATGGCGAAGTCAGAGGCGTTGAGTAAGCAGTGATCGGTGCGGTCTTCCCCTCACCCTAGCCCTCTCCCGCAAGCGGGAGAGGGAACCGATCGAGCATGTTGCCGCATCTATCTCTCCTGCCAGCGGGAGAGGAAATAGTGAGCTCACGCGGCCCCTTCTCCCGCTGGCGGGAGAAGGTTGGGATGAGGGACAGCGCGCGCTGCACTCTACCCCTGATACGCCTCATACAGCGCAATCCCCTGCGCCAGCGTCATCGGGTGCTGCATCTCATGCACCAGCGCTGCCGTCAACGTATACAGCCCGGCAGAACACACCGCCGCAATCATCCCTTCGCGGCAATAGAAAGCGATAAAGCGCTTATCCTGCAGCGATCCCAGCAGGCGATAATCATCCCACTCCTCCGCATGCCCCAAATACTCATAACGTGTACCGTAATGCGCGGTCCAGAAGAACGGCACGCGGTCATACAATATCTGTTTACCCAACATATTCAGTGCCGCGATACGCCCCTGCTGATGTGCCACGCGATAGTGCTCAATGCGTTGCGGGCCACGCACCGAAGGGTAGCTGGCGATATCACCGGCCACCCAAATGTTATCCGCCACGCGTAGCTGACTGTCCGTCAGTAAGCTGCCATCCTCTTCGAGCGGCAGGTCGTGAATGAATTGGGTTGCGGGCACCACGCCGGTACCGAACAGCACCAAACTGGCCTCTACCGTCTTGCCACTTTTCAGGCGCACAGCGCTGACTTTGCCCTCGCCTTCCAGCGCCACGGGATCGCCCTCAACAAATTTCACCCCGTTGCTGCGGTGCAGATCGTAAAAGTGACGGCCAATCTCTTCGCCAAACTGTTTGGCAAACGGCAGCGGATGACGCGCAATCACCGTGACCTCAACATCACGATTACGTAGCGATCCGGCCATCTCCATGCCGATAAAGCTGTTGCCGATAATCACCAGCTGTTCGGTTTTATCCACCTCTTTCAGCAGTTCATCGGCCTGCTTGAGAGAGCGCAGCAGATGCACGCCGTCCAGATCCTTGCCTGCAATGTCCAGCGGTTGCGGCACGCCGCCGCTGGCAATCAGCAGTTGATCGAACTTCACCTGCTGACCGCCCTTAAGGATCAGCGTTTGCTCCAGCGCTTTCAGCTGCTCCACATCCCCCTGAATGCGCTGTACCGCGCCCAGGACATCCTGCTTGAGGAGTTTCGGCACCTCTTCAATTGCCATTTTGCCGGACGGCACAAACTTGCTTAGCGCCGTGCGATCGTAAGGTGCCTCTGATTCACGCTCGACCAACACAATCTGCCCGCTAAAACCTTCATCACGCAGCGTCCAGATCGCCGCGCTGCCCGCCGCGCCCGAACCTAAAATCACGCACACTGGCGAAGTTCCCTGAGCGGATGGTGCACTGGCGGGCGCCATCGCCTGCGGATTGACCAGCACTTTGCCCTGTTCAACCCGCACCGGATAACGTTTCAAATTGGCTAATGCCAGCGGCTCACACATCTGGCCATCCTGCAGCTGAAACACCGCTTTGTGCCACGGACAGATTAGCTTGTCACCACATACCGCGCCCTGCTCTAACGGCGCACCGGCATGCGGACATTTGGCCTGAAATGCCTGCACGCGCTCATCGTCACGAATCAACACCACATCGGTGTCGCCAACGGTAAATTTGGTGGGTTTGCGCTGCGCCAGCGACTTGAGTTCCACGACGGTTTGATAGCTCACGATAGGCCTCCTTTCTTCTGGTTTTTGATGTAGACAGCAAATCCCTACAAAGAGTAAGCCTGGCAAAGCGTGGTGATTTGTCCGCAATAACAAAGCGCAACGGTAGCTAACTGGTTGTTAAATAGTAAAAGATAATCTGCGATTGTCAGGCCGCTGCGTCATGTCGCCACACGCACTCGCCCTGTTTTACACAGCCGCGCAGCTGCACGCTGCCATCCGTTTGCGGTGCCAGCAGCAGCAGATCGGCGGGCGCTCCGGCAGCCAAACCCTGTTGCTGCGGCAGAGCGAGTTGGCACGCTGGTCGTATCGATGCCATCTCAATGGCTTGCGCCAGCGGAACCAACTTCTCGCGCAGCAGGAAGTTGACCCCGTCCAGTAGCCCGCGCGCTGAACCCGCCAGCAACTGCGGCGCATCCGCCAGACTCAAACGACCGCTGGCGCTAAGCTGCACGCGGCCACCGATGGCAGTGTGATAAATGCCCGGTGGCTGCCCAGCGAAGGACGTCACGTCACTGACCAGCAGCACCTGCTCGCCTTTGGCGCGCAAAAACACTTTCAGCACGTCCGGCGGCAGATGGTCGCCATCGGCAATCAGCGTGGCCGTCAGCGCATCTTCAGCCAGCTGCTGCCAGATGTAATTTGGATGCCGCGGCAGCTGCAGATGCGCGCCGTTGCCGAGATGGGTGGAAAGCGTAGCGCCGGCAGTTACCGCTGCGTGAATCTGCTCAGAGGTTGCCGCAGTATGACCAATCGCAACGCGCACCTGCTGCGCCACGCAATGCCGGATCAGCGCGTCGCTTTGCGGCCACTCCGGCGACAGCGTTAACAGCCGGATGCGCCGCTGCGCCGCCTGCTGCCAGCTATCGAACAGCGCGATATCCGGCGCGCGAATCGCCTTGCGCGGGTGCGCACCACGCGGCCCATCTTCTGGCGACAGAAACGGACCTTCCAGATGAAAACCCGCCACCGCACGCGCCACCTCAGGATGCTGCTGGCAAGCGCTGGCCAGCCGCTGCATCGCGTGCGTAATCTCTAGCGGACTGGCAGTGATTACCGTCGGCAAATAGCTGGTCACGCCCTGCTGCCACAGCGCGCGCGTGGCGTGCAGTACATCCTGCTCACTAAAAGGAAAGTGGTTAAAATCGACGCCCTGAAAACCGTTGACCTGCAGGTCGACAAAACCCGGCGCGAGGATAATATCGTCATCGAGTGCGCTCAGCGCGCGCACCTCAGCAATGCTGCCGTGCTGAATTTCCAGCTCGATGGGTTGCAGCGTGCGGTAATCACGGCCGCGCAAAATGGCGTTAGTCAAATGTCACCTCCGGGCAGGCAGCGCTATCGGTATACAGCGTGCAGTGCGGATGCTGGCGCAGCCGGGTTGCCGGACAAGCCGTGGAGATAGCGTCATTGAGCGTTGCCTGCACCGCCGCACGTTTGCTGGCGCCCGGCACCATGCAGAACAGGCGCGCCCCGCTCATCAAGGCTGGAATGGTCAGCGTCACCGCATGCGTCGGCACCGCCGCGAAGGTGGCAAAACAGCCATCGTTGACCTGCTGCTGGCGGCAGGCATCATCCAGTTGCACCACCTTAACGCTGTAAGGATCGCTGAAGTCTGCCACCGGCGGATCGTTAAAGGCTAAGTGGCCGTTCTCGCCAATCCCCAGACACACCACATCAATCGGCGCGGCGTTAAGCTGTTGACTATATGCAGAACAGATTGCCGCCGGATCGCCGCTGGAGGGAATCAGATGGACTTCGCCCGGCTGCACCACATCAAACAGGTGCTGACGCAGAAACTGGCTGAAACGCTGCGGCGCAGCGGGATCAAGTCCGATGTATTCATCCATGTGGAAGGCGTGAATGCGTGACCAGTCGATGTCCGGCGCCACAGCCAGCGCGGCAAGAAACTCGTTTTGCGACGGCGCAGCGGCAAACACCATACGCACCAGCGGTTGTGCACTCAGCCGCTGGCGCAGATACATCGCCACGTCCTGGGCTGCCTCAGCGCCTAACGCAGCGCGACTGGCGAAGCGTTTAACCTCCAAACGCTCCTTTTTTCCCTGTTGTAATAACGTCATGTTATCCCTCCTGAGAAACATTGGTTTTCTGCGGCCAGCGCTTATCGGCGGTCGCATCCTGATCCTGATTCAGGGCGTTCAGCAGCTGATCCACTTCCGGGCGAACCGGCGCACGGCGCAGCCAACCCATGGCGGTAAACAGCACCAGCGATGACATCACCGGCGCAGCGACCACCGTTGCAGTGCTGACATCGGTAAAGATAAATTTCACGCAGAAGAAGGTGCCAACCCCCACCGCCCAACTCACCAGCGCGGCGGCGCTACCGCTGCGACGAAAGGCCGGTAGCAGCCCGAGCAGCATCGGAATGGATATCGGACCGACCAGACCACCAAACCAGACGATCAGCAGTGACAGCACGCCGCCGAAATGGCTGGCGTTCATGGCAATCACCAGCGTGGTGATAATGAACAGAAAGGCGGTGAGTCGCGCCACCAGCAGCGAACTTTTACCGCGCTGAAAGCGCCTCGGCAGCATGCCCGGCAGAATATCGCGCGTGACGACGGCAGTAATGGCGTTGGCATCAGAGGAGGTCATCGATAGCGTATGCGTGAACATTGCCACCAGCACCAGCCCTACTAAGCCATTCGGCAGCAGTTCCATCGCCATCATCGAATAAGAGCGCGACGGATCGCTCAGGCCAGGAAACAGCAGCGGCGCTGCCCACATCGGCCAGAACAGAATTAACGGCCAGATAAGATAGAGTGCCGAGGAGAGCAGCGCCGCTTTGCGGGCATCGCGGCCGGCGGGCGCAGCAATAAAGCGCTGTGCCAGATTCCAGGTACCGCCGTTGTAACTCAGGGTATAGATGACGAAATAGGCGAGCACAAAGCCGAGGGTATAGGGTTCCTGAATGATCTGCGTATGGGTTGGCGGCAGCCGCTGCCAAATGGTGAACAGCTCGCCAAAACCGCCAAGATGCATCGCCACCGCCACCACCATTACAATGGCGGCGACAAACTGCACCACAAACTGACCGAAATCGTTGCAGGCATCGGCCCACAAGCCGCCCATCACGGTGTAAAACAAGCTGAGCGCCCCGGAAACACAAATACCTATCAGCGGATCGAGCCCGGTGAAAACGTTGATAATCACCGCAATCGCCGCCCACTTCGCGCCGACATCGAAGGTTTTCAGCAGCACCCCGCTCCACGCCAGCACCATCTGCGTTGGTAGGTTATAGCGCGTGGCGAGATACTCCATCGGCGATTCGATGTTCATATAAATGCGCAGTCGCGCCCAGCGCGGGGCAAAGAGACGCGAGCCAATCAGCACGGCGATGGCTATCGGGAAGGCCCACCAGAAATAGATGGTGATGCCCATGTTGTAAGCTACCGCCGCGTAAGCCACGAATACCGCAGCGCTGTAGCCCGACATGTGATGCGACACGCCCGACAACCACCACGGCATTTTTCCACCGGCGGCAAAAAAATCGCGCGTGCTGCCCACCTTGCGCATCGCCCACAGGGTAATAGCCACAATCATCAGCGCGTACAGCGCCATCACAGCATAATCAAGCACATTCATAGCAGACTCCACAGATAAAGGCTGCCCAACGAACGGTCTGGCTTCGCAGGGATTGAGCGGGTTTGACTGAATTAGTCATTATTTAGGACTAATGCATCCTGCCAGCGTTGTGGCGGCGTTTTTGTGATGAACATCCTGGTATGAGTTTTTCCTCTGACGTAATAAGTAAACCTGAATATATCCATGCTGCGGTTAACTGCAATAAGAAAGGGTTCATGATAAACATGAACCCTTAATATATTTCAGCTGCCGTTATCTAAAGGCATCGCACACTTCAGCCAATAATTAAATCAGCTCTTCTTCAGACATGAACTCATAAAGGTTTTACGCGCATCGCCAGTGAGCTTTTTATCGCCCGCATCAGCATTACAGGTTTTCATCTTCATTTGTTGCGGCGTCATATTGCCCATTTTGCTGTCTTTTTTCAGACAGTCACTCATAAAGCTTTTACGCGCATCGCCTTTCAGATTTTGTGTACCGGCACTTTGGTTACACGTGGTCATTTTTTCCTGCTGCGCGGTTTTCTCTGCCGCGCTCGCTCCGCCTGCAATCAGCAAGCCTGCTGTCATTATTGCCAAAAGACACGATTTCATTACCGGATTCTCCATAGCATTATTGCCCACAAAGCATGGCACGGAATAAGTCAATACGAGAAATCGATAACGACATTCGCCGGTAAAAACAGGCGAAAATCTTTATACCCGCGGATGGTCCAGCAGCTTCTCTACATAATTACGCAGCAGGGTGGTATCAGGCGTTTCAGCGGCAGGCGCCACGGGCGGCATCGCTAATTTAATACCGGTGGCAATTTCATGGAATTGTTCGGAGTTCAGTTTGCGCAGCATCGCGGTGACCACGATCTCTAACGCCTCTACCTGAACCACTAATTCTTTAGACTCTTCTTCTTTTTCAGCCAGCTTTAGAAGGAGTTCCGCAATCAGGTTTTTCATGCGACAAGCTCAATGAGAGAAGAAAAACAGACGTTAGCATTGAGCGGAATAAAACAACAACAATTATTCGGTATTTTGCGTAAAAAATAGATTAGCCGCAGCGCGAAAAAAGAGATGCAATATCAATATGTAACGGCGAAACGTTTCACTGGCGAGTCCTTTATTTATTGAAACGTTTCGCTGGCTAAATTAATTAACGCTGGCGCTCATTATTGCGGCCCCATAAAGCCACGTCCCGGCCCGCCACCGCCATGCCCATGACCGCCGCCCCAGCCGCCACCCGGAGGTGGGAAAATGCAACCGCTCAGCGCGGTGACCAGTGCCGCAACTGCGGCGAATTTAATCATACGAACCATAATTACCTCGGAATGGTGAAATCGGGCTGAGTGTATGAGGCCGCACCGGGCGCGACAATACAGAATTCTCCGCAACCCGGCGCTATTCATCTCCGCTCACCACGCTTAACAATTTACTGGCACTAAAGCGGCTAAAACATCACAAAGGCGCCATCACGGCCTGCCACTCAGCGCGCAAAATCGCGGCAGATGGCTTTACAGCCGAGGCAATTTCACGCAATGTGAGCGCATTACAAAATGTGAGATCTCATCATGACCTTATCTGCTGTGTCCCTCAGCGAAATTCTGGCGCGCCGTGACTGGGAAAATCCGGTGATCACCAGCCTAAACCGGCTGGATGCGCATCCTCCGTTTGCCAGTTGGCGCGATGAAACCCAGGCGCGTGACGATCGTCCTTCTCCCTCGCGGCTGATGCTGAATGGCCAATGGACCTTTAGCTACTTCACCCAACCTGAAGCGGTGCCGCAAAGCTGGCTGCTGCAGGATCTGCCGGACGCGCAAACGTTGCCGGTGCCCGCTAACTGGCAGCTACACGGCTTCGACGCCCCCATTTATACCAATGTGCAATATCCGATTCCGGTGACGCCGCCTTTTGTGCCGAAAGAAAATCCCACCGGATGTTATTCGCTCACATTCAAAGTGGATGATAACTGGCTGCAGCAGGGCCAGACGCGCATTATCTTTGATGGCGTGAATTCAGCTTTCTTCCTGTGGTGCAACGGACAATGGATCGGCTATTCGCAGGACAGCCGCCTGCCCGCTGAATTTGACCTCAGCCGCGCGCTGCAGCCAGGTCAGAATCGCTTAGCGGTGATGGTGCTGCGCTGGAGCGATGGCAGCTATCTGGAAGATCAGGATATGTGGCGCATGAGCGGCATCTTCCGTGACGTCAGCCTGTTGCATAAGCCAGCAACCCAGCTCGCCGATGTGCAGCTTGAAACCGCACTTAGCCCGGAATATCTGCGCGGTGACCTGCGTGTGAACGTCAGGATCCAGCCGGGCACACATCAGCCTGCGCAGTGTCGATTACGCGTCAGTTTGTGGCTCGGTGAAAAGTGCGTTGCTGAGCAGGAGCAGGTGCCGGGCAGCGACATCATTGATGAGCGCGGTCATTATCCCGAACGTGCGTTGCTGGTGCTGCCCATCACTCAGCCGCTGCTGTGGAGCGCCGAAACGCCGCATCTTTATCGCGCGGTGGTTGCCCTGCTGGATGAAAATGGCGCGTTGCTGGAAGCCGAAGCGTATGACGTTGGCTTCCGTCGCGTCAGCATTGAGAACGGCGAGCTGTGCCTGAACGGCAAACCGCTGCTGATTCGCGGCGTGAACCGCCACGAACATCATCCGGAAAATGGGCAGGTGGTGGATGAAGCCAGCATGCGGCGCGATATCGAACTGATGAAGCGCCACAACTTCAACGCGGTGCGCTGCGCTCACTATCCTAATCATCCGCTGTGGTATCGGCTGTGCGATGAGTACGGTTTGTACGTGGTGGATGAAGCCAATATTGAAACGCACGGCATGCAGCCGATGAACCGGCTCTCGAGCGATCCGCGTTGGTTCGCGGCCTACAGCGAGCGCGTGACGCGCATGGTGCAGCGCGACCGCAATCACGCCTGCATCATTATCTGGTCGCTGGGCAATGAATCCGGGCACGGTAGCACGCACGATGCGCTCTACCAGTGGGTGAAAAGCAGCGATCCTACACGTCCGGTGCAGTACGAAGGCGGCGGTGCGAATACCGCAGCCACTGATATCGTCTGTCCGATGTACGCGCGCGTCGATCAGGATCAGCCCTTCCCGGCCGTGCCAAAGTGGTCACTGAAAAAATGGATTGGCCTGCCGGGCGAAACGCGCCCGCTGATTCTGTGTGAATATGCGCATGCGATGGGCAACAGCTTGGGTGGTTTCGCCAAATACTGGCAGGCTTTCCGTCAGTTCCCGCGCCTGCAAGGCGGCTTCGTCTGGGACTGGGTCGATCAAAGCCTAACGCGCTATGACCATAATGGCGAGCCATGGCAAGCCTACGGCGGCGATTTTGGCGACACGCCGAACGATCGCCAGTTCTGCATGAATGGCCTGGTGTTTGCCGATCGCTCACCACATCCGGCGCTGTTTGAAGCCCAACGCGCACAGCAATTCTTCCAGTTTCAGCGCGATAGCCAGGATGCCTGGCGCTTTACCGTCACCAGCGAATATCTGTTCCGCCGTAGCGATAATGAAGTGCTGCGCTGGTCGATTGAGCAAGATGGCGTCGCCCTCGCCAGCGGTGAATTGCCGCTCGACCTCGCGCCACAAGGTAGCCAGTCGTTTACGCTGCCAGTCAGTGAGAAGCTGCAGGGCAACGCCTGGCTGAACCTGGCGGTTTATCAGCTCAACGCCACGCCGTGGTCTGAGGCCGAGGCGCGCGTCGCCTGGGATCAGTGGCCGCTGCCCGCCGCGTTACCTGAGCGCGTAGCTGAAATTAGCACCACCGCGCCCGAGCTGATCGCTAATCACGATCTGGTCGCGGTGGTGCTGCCGCAGCAGCGCTGGCACTTCTCCCGCCGCAGCGGCGAGCTGGTGCAATGGTTTGTTGATGATGCCGAAACGCTGTTATCGCCGCTGCAGGAGTGCTTTATACGTGCGCCAATTGATAACGACATTGGTACCAGCGAAGCCGCCAACGTTGATCCCAATGCGTGGATCGAGCGCTGGAAACGCGCGGGATATGATCAGCTGGAAGCGGTGCTGGTGGATATGCAGGTCGATAGCCTGAAACACAGCGTGCTGATTGAAACCTGGCATCAGTGGCAGGCTAACGGGCAACGGATCTTCACCAGTCACAAACGTTATCAGATCGGCAGCAACGGGGAGTTGTCGGTAAGCGTCAGCGTGGAGCAGGCGCCCGGCTTGCCGCCACCGGCCCGCATCGGTCTACGTTGTCAGTGGGTGAAAGCACCACAGCAGGTGAGCTGGCTCGGCTTAGGCCCGCACGAGAACTATCCAGATCGCCAGCTAGCAGCGCAGTTCTCGCGCTGGCAGTTGCCGCTGGCCGCGCTGAGCACCGCCTACGTATTCCCGGGTGAAAATGGCTTGCGCTGCGGCACGCATCAGTTGCAGAGCGGTGACTTGCAGGTCAGCGGCGACTTCGCTTTCTCGCTCAGTCGTTACAGCCTTGAACAGCTGCGCGCAACCTCGCATCGCCACTTATTACAGGAAGAGGATGGCTGCTGGCTGCACCTCGACGGCTTCCATATGGGCGTCGGCGGTGACGACTCCTGGAGCCCAAGCGTCAGCCCGGAGTTTTTGCTTTCTCAGCAGCGCTGGCACTACGCGCTGAAGTTGCGTCAGTAGGTTTTTCCGCCGCATCACGCTGGCTCCGCGGTGGAGTCAGCGTGGTTTTCGGGCGGCGATAGAAGCGACGCAGCAGCACCACGTTCACTAACACCACCATCGCCGTGGCGAAGAACACCCAGCGATATCCGGTGGCCGCTGATACCGCCGCGCCCAGCAGCGGCCCCGCAACATTTCCCAGGTACATAAACGATTGGTTATAGCCGAAAATGCGGCCGGTGATGTTATCGCGCGAATGACGCACCAGCAGCGTCTGCACCGCGGGCATCATGGCGCCATCGGCAAAACCGAGCAGGAAACGCAGCACGCCAAGTTGCGTGGCGCTGGTGACAAAGGACATCGCCACCAGCAGCACCAGCGAAACGATCATGGTGGCGATCAGAATACGTTGCGTACCAATGCGATCGCCGAGCTTGCCGAGCCGTGGCGCGGAGATCAGCGCCGACACGCCCGGCAGCGCGGCAATCACGCCACTGAGAAAGGCGATGTTTTGCGCATTCGGCGCCAGCTCGCGTACAAACAGCGTCAAAATCGGATTTACCGAGCCGTTGCACATCTGAATCACCATGGTGGTAACAAACAGGCACATCATCAGGCGCGGGTTATCGAGGCTACGAAACACCTCGCGGCCGCTCAGTTTGTCCTTCTTGCTCACCGGTGTATAACCGGTCTCTTTAATCAGGAATAGCGTGACGAGGAAGCTCACCATCAGCAATACCGCGGTGACGATAAACACCATGCGCAAACCGAGCCAGTCAGCCAGCAACCCGCCAATCATCGGTCCAAGGATCACGCCACTGATTTGCCCGGTAGAGACGCAGCTCAGCGCCCAGCCGCTGCGCTCGCGCGGCACCTGCGCCGCCACCAGCGCCATCGCATTGGGGATATAGCCAGAAGTGAGTCCCATCAGCGCACGCAGTAGCAGCAGTTGCCACGCCTGCGTAACAAACGCCTGCAACAGAATCACCGCGCCCATGCCGAATGACGCGCGCAGCAGCATCAGCTTGCGTCCTTTGCGGTCGGCAAGGCTGCCCCATAATGGCGCCACGGCGGCAGAAACAATGAAGGTGACGCTGAAGGTGAGTCCTGACCATACGCTCAGCGCGTTACCGCCATGAATCCCGAGTTCTTCAACATACAGCGGCAGGAAGGGAATGATCTGACTGATGGCGAGGCCGGTGAAAAAGCAGCCAAACCAGACTGATATCAGATTAACTTTCCAGGACTCGATGGAGCGTAACATGGGCGTGAGCATCAGCAGAATAGAACGAGGCTTAAGTCTAACAATCTCGTAACATTACCGGACGGCAAAACATGGCATGGGGTAAAAAACGCAGTTTTCCGCTGTTGAGCGTGATTCTGCTCACAGCAAATCATGCCAGAAGCCCGTTTTTTAGTGTCTTTATGTGCTGAAACAATGCCTGCCGCAAGATAAGCGCATCGCAACGTCCGGCAAACGTGAAAAAATATGTCTACTCGTTACTGACATTATTCATCACCGCATCTATGTTTAAAAAACCACCAGTGATCACTGGCGACGTGCTGCCCGTTCTGGACAGTCCGCATGATTAACCCATATTTCCCCATGCTGCCATTATCTGGCGGCGGGCATCGTTGTCTCTGCGGAGGTCAGCTATGAGAACCCAGCCAAACAGCGCCAGTCGGGCGATTACCGACTACTTCAATAGCCCCGCCTGGCATGCACCGCATGAAAGCGATGTGTTGGCGGCGATCATGCGCGAACTGATGGATGACGGGCAGCCTGCCACCAGCAAAGCGATTATTGCGCGGGTGATCGACAAGCTGGAATTTGAAGGGGATGAACAGCAGCTGCAGAGCTATCGCAATCTGCTGGCGAAACTGCTGGAATCGGGGCCGCAGAAGTAGCGGCCCACGGCACTATTTTACCGCACGCAGATGGTCGGCTTCGCTGACAAACGCTTTGCCGCTCTGACGCTGGTACAGGCACAGTTCGCGGCCGAGCTGGTTTTTCATGTGCTTTTGCGGATAGCGCCCCTCCAGCAGCAGCGCATCAAAACCCACGCGGTCATCATACTGAATCGGCTTACCCATCACTTTAGCTGTCTTCAGGCCACTGGCCTTGAGGCAGCTTTGCTGCATATTTTTGTCGTTTTGCTGCCACGCCGCTTCGCTCGAGGCATTCGCCAGCGGGCTTAATAACAGCGTTAACAGCAGTAACGTTCCGCTCTTTTTCATCATCACTCCTCAATCAGCTTTGCAGGCCGAAAGATAAAAAAATTCCCGCCGTAGCGGGAAGAAATAAGACGAGCATTGCATATTCGAGAGTGACGAGGAAATCTCCGTAGTGCGCAGCTATCCTCGCCCGGCGCTGTGACAGCCAGATGACAATGCAATGTCGTTTTGGTGTTAACCGCAGTACACCCGGGAAATCTTACCGCTCTGATCCGCCGCGAAATTTACCCGACGCAGATTGAAATCCATCGTTACCGCTGAATTCCACGGTATAGCACGCACCGGGACTTCGAAGCGCTTATTGTCGAGCGCCGATAACGGCTGCCCTACATAGTTTTGATATTGCGATGCGCCGCACTGATCGGTTTCGGGATCGTGGCTGGCCGCCGCGCTGGTGTCAGGTTTGCTGGCAGACTGGCAAGCGGTCAGGGCAAAAAAGGCCGTAACCAGTAGCGCTTTTCCATAATGGGTCACAAGTTTCTCCTCCTGGATTAATAGACAACCGGTTTTTGAGAGTAGCAAAGCGTGACCGTGAAACGGAAACTTTTACAGCAGATTGGTCGCAGAAATGAGGGAAAAAGCGCGATCTTCTTCGCATAAATTAGGATTAAACGCACAAGCTGTCTAAAAATCAATCTGCCAGAAGCTACAATTAACTAAGAATTTTCTGAGTGGGAGGCGATTATGGAACTGGTTATTTTTGTCGGCTTCGCCGCGCTGATGACTTTTGTTGCCATTAGAGTGCGTTAGTCGTAAGGCACATTTGTAGCTACCGTTTGACGTTCAAGACGGTAGCTACGATGTGCGACATTAATTGATTAAAAGTTCTTCCCTGAGCCGGGCATTAAACGCGGCTAACGGCATAGGTCGTCCCAGAAAATATCCCTGCCCTTCTTCGCAAGAGAGCGCTTTGAGCGCTTTTAACTGCGCTTCAGTTTCAATGCCTTCTGCCGTGATGGTGAGTGCAAACGCGCGCGCCAATCCAACAATCCCCGCCACTACCGATTGCGCCTGCTGCGATTCCGGGAACTCCTTCATCCAGGAGCGATCGATTTTCAGCCCGTTGAACGGAAAGGTTTTCAGATAACCCAACGCCGCATAGCCGGTGCCAAAATCATCCACCGTGAGCCGCACGCCAAGCGCACGTAAACCTTGCATGATCTCCAGCGCGCGATCCGGATTCTCGAAGGTGACGTTTTCGGTAATCTCCAGTTCCAGCCGCGTGGCGGGTAATCCGCTGATACGCAGTGCATGCGCCACGCGCTGCACCAGATCGTTGGCTCGGAACTCAACCGGTGAAATGTTAACTGAGACGTAACGTTGTTCACCCCAATGGTAGGCATCGAGGCAGGCACGCATCAGCACCCAATCGCTAATCGCAGTTATTAATCCTTTTTCTTCCGCCAACGGAATAAAGCGATCCGGCGTGATCCATTGACCATCTTCCAGCTGCCAGCGAATCAGCGCTTCCGCGCCAGCCAGCTTTCCGCTCTGCAGCTGATAGCGCGGCTGATAGTGCAGTGAAAAAGCTTTATTTTTCAATGCCGCTTCTATTGCCTGTGCCATGTCACGCTTCGATTGCAGGTGATTTGCCATATCGCTGGAATACCACATCCATTGATTGCGCCCGGCACTACGTGCCTGGCTGAGCGCGATGTCTGCGAGTCGCAATAGCGCTTCCGGTTGTGCGGCATCTTGCGGCGCAGAGACGATACCCATGCTGGCGGTTAAATTGATCTGGTGCGATCCGCTGATGATCGGTTGATGAACGGTGCGTTGCAATGCACGACAGCGGTACTCAACGCCAGCACGGGTAGTTTCGCGCAGCAGCAGAATAAAGGCATCGCCGCCAAGCCGGGCCGCCAGCTCATTCGGCGCCAGCAGATTTTTCAACCGCTGTGAGATCTCATTCAGCACCGCATCACCCACCGAGTGGCCCCAGGTATCGTTAATCGGTTTGAACTCATCGAGGTCAAAGCTGATAACAAACAGCGGATCCTCTTCGCTAACGCTCTCCAGATAAGTGGTCAAATACTCCTGCAGCTGAACACGATTGGCCAATCCCGTCAGCATATCGTGACGTGACAGGAATTGAATTCGCGCTTCGGCATCCACTTCATGAGTGATATCTGAAACCGTGCCGCGGAAACCGGCACGCAGGCCATTACGACGAATTGTTTTCGCCATTAATTGCCCAATGCGCCGTTCACCACTGGCCGACATAAACTGGCAGCGCAGCGGCACGCGCTGCACTTCTTCCTCTTGATGCATCAACCATGACACCAATGAATGGCTGGGATGGCTGATGAGTTGATCAAGTGAGCGTCCCATCCAACTCTTTACCTGATGGCCAGTAACCGCAGTAAAGCGCGACGAGAGATAGCGCAGGCGGCCCTGGTCGTCGATCTCCCAAATCCAGTCCGATGCCGCTTCCGCCAAATCGCGAAAACGTTCTTCGCTATCAGCGAGTTCACTTTGGCTGACAGCCAGCATTTCAAAGCGACGATCGGAAATGACCGCGTTGTGTAACGCGTGACGGATCACGCGGCGCGTCACCAGCGTCACGGCCAGCGCCGTAAACAGCAACAGCGGCATCATCATCCAGATCACGCCAAATCCAGGATCTTTCGGCTTCCAGCGAATGACCAAAGGATCGCCCTGCACCACCGGTTCAACCAGACGCGGTTCGTACTGCGCCTCGTCTACACTGCTGGCGATACGCGGTTCGAGCACATTGAGTGAGTTCCCCAGCGCTTGAAGTTTCTCAGGGGTAAATATATTAACAAACAGCATGACTGAAGGCGGGCCCGGTAGGGTTGGCAAATCACGTACTTTTCCCGGGGTGATTGGCGCAGCGACGATAATGGCTGGATTATTATCTATCATCACATTACGAGCGACAGCGTCGTGAAGCTTACGCGCTTCTCCCAACAATAATATACTCTGCGCACCCAGCCAGCTCTCCAGAGACACAGAGGACAATTTGCCATCAATCACCGCGTAGCGCGTTTTGCCTGCGCCATCCACCACAAATACGCCGTCATAGTGATACTCACTGTAAAGGCCTGGCCCAAAGTTCTCTTCATCCCACGCCCAGATTTTATTGACCGTCAGATGCAGGTTTTTCCAGCCTTCGCCCCAGTTAGCGTAATCACGCGCATCGACAATCATCTCCTGCTGTTGCTGCTGCCAGGCCTGACGCATTAGATTGGCGTCCTGCTGAATGGAATCGCTATTTTGTTGATGGGCGATAACCAGCACCATTAACACGGCGAGAAGAAGCACACCGAACAGCAGCGAGGTTAAGGTGCGCAAACTACGCCGCGTTATCCGAACCGTGTGTGCTTCCATGTTGGCTTTGGCGGGTAACGCCGCGTGTCGTTGATACTGAGAATTCATGCACAATGCTCGTAGAATACAGGCAGCAAAAAAGGCGGATGATGACGAACACGGCGCACATCTCCACCCTGTAAGGGTTTGATCGGTTATCGGCCCAGCGCGCCGCAGATTTAGTCTTGCTGGTGGAATATTTGAGCAGCGCAAATGTGCAGCACACCACCTCGACAGCGGTGATCGGCGTTGCTACTATGCGCTCTCCTCTGCTCGCTGAGTCGCCTATGGACACCCAATCCGACAAAGTTACGTTAACGCTGTTTTACGTGGGTAGCTTTGTGGTCTATTACCTCGTGACCATGCTGGTTACGCTGTTTCCCAATTATGGGATGCTGCGCACCAATGGCTTGCTGATGCCGGTGCTCTGCCTGGTAGAGTTTGCGGTGATCTATCCGCTGTACCGCTTTTACTGCCAGCGTCGTAGTGATATTCCGCTTGGATTTGTGCGCCCGATGCAGGGGCTGCTGTTTATCGGCCTGCTGTTCACTTTGATGGTGGCGCAGACTCAGTTTTTGCAGCCGGAAGGCTGGCTGATCGCCCAGTCGCAGCAGGGACGCAGCTCAATGCTGATTCTGCTGCTCACTGCGGTATTACTGGCGCCGGTGTTTGAAGAGGTGTTGTTCCGGGGATTCCTGCTGCAAGGTTTTCTGCTGTGGGCGCCGCGAAGCCGTTTTGCCTGCATGCTGCTCACTTCTCTGCTGTTCGCCGCCATGCATACCCAATATGTGCATTGGGAAACGCTGGTTGCGTTAACGCTGTTTTCACTGCTGCTGTGTTATGCACGCCTGCGCAGTAACAGCCTGGCGCTGCCAATTTTCCTGCATACGCTAAATAACCTGATCGCTATCCTGCCCGCCTGGTATTTCGCCTGATCCCCAAAAAACAGCCATCCTGCGATGGCCGTTGAGTTGCATCAATTCCCTCACACCTGCGTCAGCCCGCCATCCACACAAATCTCGGCACCGGCAATGTAGCTGCTCTCATCGCTGGCGAGGAACAGCGCCACGTTGGCCACCTCTTCCGGCTGGCCCATGCGACTGAGCGGAATGGTGCTGGTGATGCCAATGCGCACCTCTTCGGACGCCGCCTGCATCATCTCGGTATCGATCGGGCCCGGCGCCACCACATTAATGCGGATGCCGCGCGCCGAAAGCTCGCGCGTCCAGGTGCGGGCAAAGGAGCGCAGCGCGGCTTTGCTGGCGCTGTAAACGCCATACCCTTGGGTGCCAATGACATCCGCGATCGACCCTATCAGCACCACGCTGGCGCCGGGCTTCAGCAGCGGCAGCGCCGCCTGCAGCGCAAACACTGGCGAGCGCACGTTGAGGCCGAAGATCTGGTCGAAATGCTCCGCGCCAATCTCATCAATGGTGGCGTACTCGGCCATTCCGGCGTTAATCACCAGCACATCAATCTGGTCGGACTCACGCTTAATCGTCTCAATAACACGGATCAGTTCACTCTGCTGGCTCACATCGGCACGCAACGGGTGCGCATTGCCGGTAATGGTGCTGCTGGCGGCCTGTAACTCTTCATCACGACGCGATGTAAACCAGGTCGTGGCGCCTTCGCGGGCAAACCGCTGGCTGATTGCCAGTCCAATCCCCTTCGCACCGCCCAGCACCACCGCTACTTTGTTTTCCAGTCTGCTCATCTGCACTCTCCTGTTTGGGTAGAAAACAGATGGTATATATTTTATACTTAATAACAATTACGCACTTTGTTTATACCAGATATCGCGGAGTATATCGCCATGGCAGAGATCGACGGTAATAGCTTGAGAGATGTAGGAAAAACTCGTCCGGTGCTGGAGCACATCACCAATAAATGGTCGATTTTAATTCTCACGGTGCTCTGTACTAAGCCGTCGCGTTTTAACGAGATTCGTCGTCGGCTGGACGGCATCACCCACAAAGCGTTGGCGGATGCGTTAAAGCGGCTGGAGCGCAATGGGCTGGTGAATCGTGAAGTGTTGAACACGGCGCCAATCGGTGTGGAATACAGCCTGACGCCGCTGGCGCAGACGCTGCAGCAGCCGTTTATCGCCCTGTATGATTGGGCGCTGAAACATGGTCCATCACTGGAGCGTGCGCAGGAAGAGTACGATCGCACCCATACGGATGAGCTAGCGTAGGGCCGCCAATGATGGCGACCGCAGGCGCAAGAACTACTCTTTTTCCGCTTCGAAATGGTTTTTAAACTGCTCGTAGATAGAGATCATATTGGAAGCATCGCCGTGCAGCGGGCTCAGCTTTCCTGCACGGACCAGTTCAATCACCAGCTGCAGGGCGGCTTGTTTTGGGCTGCTGGCCGGATGGGCAATTTCGTTCGACATGGTTAACTCACTCATCGTTTTTATCAGGGCCGCACAGTTTAGCCCAGATTACGCTACGGATGCGCGCCGCGCAGCGTATAATCTTGCCGACCGGACAAGAAAGCCGCTCAGGGTGATAATTGACTCCCGACGCGTTTAGCTATACTGGATCAAAAAAGGGAACGACCAGCCACACATTCCGTACCAGCGAGAAGGTGTTAAAGGAGTCTGATTATGCTGATTGGTTTTGTTTTGTTAGTGAGCGCGTGTGGGCATGATGCCTGTGACGCCTTGCCGGTTTCGGAGCGCATCTATCCGACCAAAGTGGCCTGTGAGCAGATGGCCGATCGCATCCATAAAGTCCGGCCAAACGTGGTCTTACTTTGTGGCGAAGTGCACCGTTAATTCGGTGCCAGTTTTATTACAGTCGCGCAAAAAACAGCCAGACGGCATTGCAAGAATGGGTTGTAGCGTTCAAAATATAAGCTGCTTTTCACTATTATCGTTGTGAATCCAATGAAAACATCTCGCCCCCGTCGTCCAAACGGACGCTGGGTTTACTACATTTTGTATGATGGCATCCTGTGGCCCTGCCCCGTGCGCTGGGAGTGGGAAAGCGGCTTCGGCGGCTGGCTGCCGTTCTACTTCTCGCCCACGTTTGAGTTCGTGGCGGGCGATCCGCGCAAGGCCTATCGCATTGCGCGCAGCAGTGTGCGTAACGTTCGTCATACCGATGGCGAATACGCCTGATTGATTAGCCAAGCTGCCACGGTAACCATGACGCCGTGAGCAGATAATGCAGTAACTCCAGTACCAAAATCACCATCACCAGCACGCCGAGCTTGTGACTGCCAATCCAGTCCTTCATCCCCATATCATCGCAGCCCAGCGAATCAGCATTAGCGCACCGCAGATGCACAACAGCACCACAATCATTTTCCAGTGTTTAGTTGCAGCCAGTTTTTTTGCCACGCATCCTCCAGACGACAGAAAGCAACGATGCGCCCTCAGGCGCACCGTTAATTCTAACGCTGGTCACCCAATAGGGCGATTATTTATTCAGCGTGTAGTCGAGCGTGATTTCAGCGTTCAGTACCTGAGACACCGGGCAGCCCGCTTTAGCTTTCTGGATAATCTCATCAAACTTAGCATCATCAATGCCTGGCAGCACAATGGCGCTGGTCAGCGCGATTTTAGTGATGGCAAAACCGTCGCCCTTTTTATCCAGCGACACATCCGCAGTGGTATCGATGCTGGTCGCTTTATGTCCTTCATTGCCCAACATCAGCGACAACGCCATGGAGAAGCAAGCAGCATGTGCTGCACCAATCAGCTCTTCCGGGTTGGTGCCTTTCTGCCCTTCAAAACGGGTATTGAAACCGTATGGTTGATTGCTCAACACACCGCTTTCAGTGCTTACCGTTCCTTTGCCTTTAATGTCGCCTTCCCAATGGGCCGATCCTTTCTTATGAATGGTCATGTCATTCCTCCTGTTTAGTTCGACAGCTAATGAGTATAGACAACGTGACTGATTTTGCTTTTCTCAGCTCACCGCGCGTGGACGTGCCGGGCTTAATCCTGCCTCGCTCAGCAGCGCATTGGCCTGCACCAGCGAAGCCTGAGTAATCTCTTTAATGGATTTCGCACCGGTCAGCGTCATCGCCACTTTCATCTCTTTCTCAATCAGATTGAGCAGATTCTCGACGCCGCGCTGGCCGTGCGTGGCCAGCGCATAGACAAACGCGCGCCCCAGCAGCACGCTGTCGGCGCCGAGCGCGATCATGCGCACCACATCCAAACCGCTACGAATACCGCTGTCGGCCAGAATGGTGATATCGCCTTTTACCGCATCGGCAATCGCCGGTAACGCACGCGCCGAGGAGAGCACGCCATCCAACTGACGACCGCCGTGATTGGATACCACAATGCCATCGGCGCCAAACCGCACCGCATCACGCGCATCTTCCGCATCGAGAATGCCTTTGATCACCATCGGGCCATCCCAGAATTCGCGAATCCACTCCAGATCCTGCCATGAAATGGAGGGATCGAAGTTGTTCGCCAGCCAGCCAATGTAATCTTCCAGCCCGGTCGGTTTGCCGAGATAGGTGGAGATATTGCCGAGATCGTGCGGACGGCCATGTAGCCCGACATCCCACGCCCATTGTGGATGCGTTGCCGCCTGCCAGTAACGGCGCAGTGCCGCATTCGGGCCGCTCATGCCCGAATGCGCATCGCGATAACGCGCGCCCGGCGTTGGCATATCGACGGTGAACACCAGCGTGGTGCAACCGGCAGCCTTGGCGCGTTCCAGCGCATTGCGCATAAAGCCGCGATCGCGCAGCACGTAGAGCTGGAACCACATGGGACGATTAATTGCCGGCGCAACTTCTTCGATCGGGCAAACCGACACGGTAGAGAGCGTAAACGGAATGCCTTTCAGTGCCGCTGCGCGTGCCGCCAGCACTTCACCGCGGCGCGCGTACATGCCGCACAAGCCCACCGGCGCCAGCGCGACCGGCATCGATAAGGTTTCGTTGAACAACTTTGTCTCAAGACTCAATTCCGACATGTTTTTCAGCACGCGCTGGCGCAGCGCCACGTCGGAGAGATCGGCGACATTGCGCTTCAGCGTGTGCTCGGCATAGGCGCCGCCATCCAGATAATGAAACAGGAACGGCGGCAAGATGCGTTGCGCCGCGGCGCGATAGTCACTGGCAGCAGAGATGATCATCCGTTGTTTTCCTTATGCTGAGGTAAATCGTGGCCCGGCAGACGCGTAATCCGCGCCTGACGCGCTTCATCTTCATGCAGGGTTTTCATGGTGGTATGCACGAAGCCGAGGTGATCCATCGCCGCCTGGCGCGCCGCTTCCGCGTCACCGCTCATCACCGCCTCGAACATCGCCTGATGCTGTTCGTGCAAGCGATTGAAAATCACCGGATGGGTATACATGCGCTGGCGGCTGTGCAGCACCGAGGATTGCAGCAGATCGAAGAAGCCGCGCATGGTTTGCAGCAATACCACATTGTGCGAGGCTTCGGCGATGGCGAGATGGAAGCGCAGATCGGCCTGCGCCGCGAGATCGGGATCGTCGCTCTCGTTCATCTTCAGCAGCGCATCGAAGGCGTAGCGCAACCGCTCTTTATCGGATTCGGTGGCGCGTAACGCCGCGTGCCAGGCGGTGCTGGCCTCAATGGCATGACGCGCTTCCAGGATGTCATAGCGATAGTCGGGATCGGCGGCCAGCAGCTGACGAATCGGCTCAACGATACGCTGTTCCGACCACGGCGCCTGCGGCTGGCGTACCCAGGTGCCGCCTCCGCGTTTGCTAACGAGCACGCCGCTGCTGATCAACTGCTGAATTGCCTCACGCAGTGATGAACGTGAGGCACCAAATTCCGCCGCCAGCGCGCGTTCGGAGGGCAAACGCATGCCCGGCTCCAGCTGATGTTCACTGATCCACGTGCAGAGCCGCGCGCGCAGCGTATCCGCTAAGCGCGGCGAGTTATCATTCATGGAACCCTCCACCATTGGTAGGACCAATATTCGTTTGGTCGGGATTTCAGGTTCCAGATAGTTAATGCATTGTTAACTCAACGCAACGAAAGGCGCGTGATTTTTCCCGTTATGTGATGATGCGGCGCAATTTCACTCATTTGGTAGGACCAATCACACCGATGTCTGACCAAAGGCGCGACGGTAGCTGTGAGGATGAAAGCGCAGGTTAAGCACGATTAGCCCGACGGTCACCGCCGCTTGCATTAGCCAGACGCTGCTAAAACTGTAGGTCAACGCCTGCAGCTGACCGGCGATAAACGGCATGCTGCCAGCGATGATAAACCCCGCGCCCTGCATGAACGCCACCAGCCGCGCACCGGCCTGCGGATGGGGCAGATGGTCGAGCGCCAGCACCATCGCCAATGGGAACGCCGCGCCGAGGCCAAAACCGGCAATCGCCGCCCACAGCCACGGTGCCAACTGCGGTGCCAGCAGAAAACCGCTCATGCCGATCAACTGACAAACCAGGCTAATAATCAGCTGCGGACGGCGATCGGCCTTACGCGCCAGCAGCGGCATCAGCAGCGCGCCCGCCACCTGGCACAGAATCATCACGCCCAGCAGCGAACCGCCGGCCTGCGCTGACCAGCCCAGTTGCTGATAAGCATCCGGTAGCCAGGCGACACAGGTGGCATAACCGCCGTTCACCAGGCCAAAACTCAGCGCCAGCGTCCAGGCGCGCGGTTTGCGCCACAGCGACGGCAGCGCAATGTTTTCCGTGCTTGCGGCAGTCGGCACGCGCACGTAGAGCCACAGGCCGATCGCCAGCAGCACCGGCAGCGCCCAGCCGGCCAACGCCAGCGACCAACCATAATGCTCGCTCAGCCACGGTGACAGGGCGGCGCCCAAGCCGCCACCGCCCATGAGCGCACCTGCCCACAGTCCGGTCACTGCCGCGCTGCGCTGGGCAAACCGCTGGCGAATCAAGCCTGGCATCGCCATCTGCACCACGCCCACGCCAAGGCCGCCAAAGAGAGCACTCACCACCAGCCAGCTGCCGTCATGGATAATGCCGCGCGCGGCCAGCGCCAGCAGTAGCAGCATCAATCCGGCCAGCAGCAAGCGTTGCAGCGGCACGCGTTGCATTAATGAAGCGCTTAGCAGCGCCACTGCGCCCATCATCACCATCGGTACCGCGGGCAGCAGCGAGGCCGCCAGTGAAGAGAGTCCCATCGCCTGGCGCAGCTGGCCGAGTAATGGACTAATAGAAGTGAGAAACGGACGCATATTCAGCCCAGCCAGCACCAAAGCGCCGAGTGTTAGTCCGTTATAATGTCGATTCATACACAATCCTGCTGTAAAAGAGTTGCCAGCATCGCAGCAGTGGTTACTATTTGGAAATGAAATAACACCATAGTGACCAGTGGAATAATGAATCGTCAGCCGATGTTCACCCCGCAGCAGCTGCTGAGCTTCGTCGCGGTATGCGAAACCGCCAGCTTTACGCGCGCCGCCGATCGCGTGCATCTGTCGCAATCTACCGTCAGCCAGCAGGTACGTCGGCTGGAAGAGATGATTGGCAAAGCGCTGCTGGAGCGCACTTCGCATCAGGTCGCGTTAACCGAAGAGGGCGAAAAACTGCTCGGCTATGCGCGCCGTATTATCGCGCTGAACGGCGAAGCACACGACGTGCTGAGCGACAAATGGCGTGACGGCGTTTTACGCCTCGGCGTGCCGGAAGATTTCGCCGCGCCGACCGCCGGTTTGCTGGCGGAATTCAGCCGCGAACACCCGCAGCTGCGCCTTGACGTGATGAGCGGCATGTATGTCGATCTGCATCGCGCATGGCAGCGCGAAGAGCTGGATATCCTGCTGATTAAACAGCCCGGCGGCGAGCGCCCGCTGGCTTCACGTCCGGAGCCGCTGCTGTGGCTGGATAGCGCCGCCCATCCCTGCTTTGAGCAAACGCCGGTGCCGTTGGTAGTGTTTCCACAGCTCGGTTTGTACCGCGAAGAGATGGCGCAGACGCTGGATAGCCTCGGCCGCAGCTGGCGCATTAGCTACAGCAGCGCCAGTTTAGTGGCCCTTGCCAGCGCCAGCGCCGCCGGATTAGGTGTGACGCTGCTGCCCGCCAGCTGCCGCCTGCCGGAGCATCGCGTATTAAGCGAAGCCGACGGGTTGCCGAGCATCAGCCATTTTGAACTGGCGCTGTTTTGTCGTACGCCGCAGGATGCGTTGCAGCAGGCGCTGGCCGCCGCGCTCGTGACGTTTTGCCAGTTGCAGTGGCAGTGATTTTTCCACTGCTCATCAGTGGAAAATATCGCAGCGCGCCGCGTCAGGTTTTGCCAGATTAAGCGTTTCTCATTTGATGGAACCTCTGATGCAACTCACTTCTCCCAGCCGTCGCGAATTTCTTAGCCTGACCGCTGCTGGCAGCCTGATGGCAGCCGGTATGAGCTATGCCGGACAGGCCTCTCCGCTGCTGTCAAACAGCACGCAACCGCATACGCCACCGCCGCGCGTCGCCCACTATCAACTGCTAAACGTGCGTCTCGAAGAGGGCTTTGAGCGCGACGGCAGTGAAATCATCGCTACGCGCACCGCGCTGTACGACATCACGATCAAAGATGGCGCTTTCGCTGCAATTGATGCTGCCGGCAAAGCGCGCAATGCCGCGCTCGCGCAGTGGGATGCCAACGGCGCTCTGCTGCTGCCCCGCACCCGCGATATGCACATTCATCTCGACAAAACCTTCTACGGTGGCCCGTGGCAAGCGCCGCGTCCGCGTCAGGGCAAAACCATCATGGATATGATTGCGCGTGAGCAGGTGCTGATCCCGCAGCTGCTGCCGACCTCGCAGGCGCGTGCTGCAGCGATCATTGGCCTGTTGCACAGTAAAGGCACCACCGAAGCGCGCAGCCACTGCAATATCGATCCGGTTAGCGGCCTGAAAAGTCTTGAGCATCTGAAGCTGGCGCTGGCCGATCACCCGGAATTTCCCTGTGAAATTGTTGCGTTCCCGCAGCACGGTCTGCTGCACTCGAAAGTCGATGGTTTGATGCGTGAAGCGATGCAAATGGGCGTGGAGTTCGTTGGCGGACTCGATCCGACCAACGTGGATGGCGCGATGCAGGCGTCGCTGGATGCCATGTTCCAGATCGCTATCGATTTCCAGCGCGGCGTGGATATCCACCTGCATGAAACCTCGCCCGCTGGCGTGGCAGCGATTCAGTACATGGTTGATACCATTGCAAAAAATCCACAGCTGAAAGGTAAAGTGACGCTGAGCCACGGCTTTGCGCTCGCTACGCTGGAAGGCAAGGCGCTGGATCAGATGATTGCCGGCATGGCGGAGCAGCAGATGAGCGTGGCCTCGACCATTCCGATTGGCAAACTGACCATGCCACTGCCGCAGCTGCAAGCGGCGGGCATCACGGTGATGACCGGGACCGATAGCGTGATCGATCACTGGTCACCGTTTGGCACCGGCAGCATGCTGGAAAAAGCCAATCTGTACGCGCAGCTGTATCGCGGTTCCGATGAGTTTGGTTTAAGCCGTGCGCTGCATATCGCCACCGGCGGCATTTTACCGCTATCGAATCAGGGCGAGCGCCAATGGCCGCAGGTGGCGGATGAAGCCAGCATGATGCTGGTTGAGGCCAGCTGTTCCGCCGAAGCCGTAGCGCGCATTTCCCCGGTACGCGCCACCTTCCACCGCGGATTGCCGGTGTTCAGCGCCTGATGTTCTCAGGTGCGCATGAATGCGCACCCTCCGCTGTTGTAGGATCGCCATTTATGGCGACCGTCCCAATCAATGCGCGAATCATATTGACGCCATAAACAAAAAAGCCTCCGCAAGGAGGCTTTACGTACGACATAAAAAGGGCGGCATGCGCACACCCGATGAGTGCTGGATTTACGAAAGCATCTGAATCGCCAGCGCATACAGCCGCTGGTTTTCATCGTCGCTGACAGGCTCTTCTTCCGCGTAACAGGCAATCATGGAGCTGACTTTATCCGATGACAAAGTTTCCCCATGCAGATGCAGCGTTAACACGGCGCGGCCGACGATCTTCAGAATGTCTTCGTTTTGTCCCTGGACATGATGACTCAATGAAATGACCTCTGAATTTACCCTTCCTTCTTCACGCTGCAGGTGCGTTGGCTGCTCTCGTTTGCCGCCTTCCTGCATCATGAATTATTTCGGGTACTTTATAATTAGCCAAATGGCGCGCTAAATATAAAGCAAATCGACGGTGTTTTTTAATCAGAATTTTACCCAACCGGAGCGACACATAAGCGTTACCCCCGCTAAAAGGCGACGAAAAGATGCGATAAGGCTTATTTATCAAGGGTAATCCCACCTTTTCATTAAAGATGTCTGTTTTTCCCGCAACGCGCTAGCGTAAAAGCAACCGGAAAAGCATTAGAACTATGCGATAGTTCTCGCTGATAAAATGAACAAAACGATCGCATGGCTAACTGATTTCACGCCTAAACCAACCACGCTTTTGCCATTGCCGATCCCGGCCCTTTCTGCCAGACTGACCGCCGCAATCCTACCCGCAATTAGAGACATTCCCGTGACTGCTTTTTCTACCCTGACGCAACTGCCTGCCAGCCAACTCGATAACCTGCGCGAGATGGGTTTCGACGCCATGACGCCGATTCAGGCCGCATCCCTGCCCGCTATTCTGGAAGGGCGCGACGTGCGTGCGCAGGCAAAAACCGGCAGTGGCAAAACCGCCGCGTTTGGCGTGGGTTTGCTGAACCGTATTGATAACAGCCAGTTCCATACGCAGGCGCTGATTCTGTGCCCAACGCGCGAACTGGCCGATCAGGTCAGCAATGTGCTGCGCCAGCTGGCGCGCTTTACCCGCAATATCAAAATTCTGACGCTGTGCGGTGGCCAACCGATGAGCGCGCAGCGTGATTCACTGGTGCATGCACCGCACATCGTGGTCGGCACGCCGGGTCGTTTGCTCGATCACCTCAAGCGCGACAACCTCGATCTTAGCCAGCTGCAAACGCTGGTGCTGGATGAAGCGGATCGCATGCTGGAGATGGGCTTCCGCGACGATATGGAAGCAATCATTGGCTTTACGCCAGAGACGCGCCAGACGCTGCTGTTCTCTGCTACCTGGCCCGATACCATCGCCAGCCTCAGCCAGCGTTTTCAGCGTGATGCGCTGGCGGTTGCCACCGAAGATAAAACTGAATTACCGACCATCGAGCAGCAGTTTATTGAAGCCAGCGCCAAAGAGCGTCATAGCCTGCTCAGTGCCCTGCTCAGCCAGCAGCAACCGGCCTCTTGCGTGGTGTTCTGCAACACCAAACGCGAATGTGACGACGTGGCCGCCGCGCTGAACGAACGGGATATCAGCGCGTTAGCCCTGCATGGCGATCTGGAACAGCGCGATCGCGAGCGCGTGCTGATTCGCTTCGCCAACGGCAGCATCCGCGTGTTGATCGCCACCGATGTGGCGGCGCGCGGCCTGGATATCAAATCGCTGGCGCTGGTGGTTAACTTTCAGCTGGCGTGGGATCCGGAAGTGCACATTCACCGCATCGGCCGTACCGGTCGCGCCGGTGAGAAAGGTCTGGCGGTGAGCTTTGTCGCCCCAGACGAAATGGTGCGCGCCAATGCGCTGGAAGAGTATCTGCAGCAGAAGCTCAACTGGGTCTCCTCCAGCACGCTGAAAGGCACCAACGCGAAGTCGCTGCCGGCGACCAAAATGACGCTGTGCATTGATGGCGGCCGCAAAGCCAAAATCCGTCCGGGCGATATCCTCGGCGCGCTGACCGGTGAAGCCGGTTTCAGTGGCGACCAGATCGGCAAGATCGATATGACGGCCACGCACGCTTACGTCGCCATCGACGCCGCGCAGGCGAAGAAAGCCCTGATCAAACTTAAAGAGGGCAAGATCAAAGGCAAAAGCGTACGCGCCATCCTGCTGAAGTAATCGACTCTCGCGTGAGGGCGATCGCTCTCACGCTAAAATTTCCGTTATCTCCCTTCATTTTTTTTCTCTGCTGCCGATAAGTTAATCATGGCGATTTTGCCCTGCCCTTTTCCCAGCCCAGATCTGCCCCGAGGCCATGATGGATAATTTTCAGAAAGAGATCGATGAACGCGCTAACCTTGCGCTTTCCAATAAATTCGAACTGCTGTTGTTCCGCCTGGGTTCCGATCAGCTGAAAGGCAAATCTGAGCTCTACGGCATCAACGTGTTTAAACTGCGTGAAATCGTGCCGATGCCGACCATCACCCGCGCTGCCGGTATGCAATCGCCGCTGCTTGGCATGGCGAGCATTCGCGGACAGTTTATTCCGGTTATCGATCTGCCCGCCGTCACCGGCTGCAAACCGGAAACCGGCCTTAATCTGCTGCTGGTAACCGAATATGCGCGCAGTACGCAGGCGTTTGCGGTGGAGTCGGTGGAGAACATTGTGCGTCTCGACTGGAGCCAGGTACATACCGCGGAAGCGGGCATCGGTAGCCGCAATATTACCAGCATCGCCTGCCTCGATACCGACGGCCAGAGTAACAATCTGGCGATGGTGCTGGACGTTGAGCAGATTCTGTATGACATCATTCCCTCAGTGCGCGGCGTTGAGCCAAGCGCAGAAACCGCCAAAGACTTCAATCTGAAGCCGGGCCAGGTGGCGATTGTGGCGGAAGATTCTAAAGTCGCGCGTCAGCTGCTGGAACAGGGCCTGAAAAGCATGGGCATTCCGGCCATCATGCACAACACCGGTCTGGAAGCCTGGATCAAGATTAACGAGATGCAGAAAGAAGCCGCGGCCAACGGCGAGTCGATTCACGACAAGATCGCGCTGGTGCTGACCGATCTGGAAATGCCGGAGATGGACGGCTTTACCCTGACGCGCAATATCAAGCGCGATAACAACCTGCGCCAGATTCCGGTGGTGATCCACTCATCGCTCTCCGGCAGCGCCAACGAAGATCACGTGCGCAAAGTCGGTGCCGATGGTTACGTGGCGAAATTCGAAATTAATGAACTCTCCAGTGTGATTCACGGCGTACTGAAAAAACCGCGTTAATGACATCGTTATTCCGGTGCGCAGAAATGCGCACCCTACGAATCGCCATTCATGGCGACCAGATACACCTCTCCCCGCCCAGCCAAAAATCAACGTCATCGCCATTCACCAAACTGTGACACACCTCTAAAAAATTAAAGTTAAAACATTAATAACCGATAACTGAAAGCGCTTGCGCCGGTGCTGCCATACCAGTTTTGTCACGCTGCGTAACTGTTTTCACCTTAAAAAACATCAACCTGCTGCGGGCGTCTTGCCTGCTTTTCCATCTTGATAACATCAATTTTTGGCATTACGGGGAGATCCAATGTTGAGCTTAAAGAATATGAAGGTCGGCGTCCGTCTGGGCATCGCCTTTGGTTTAGTGGTGGCACTGCTGGTGATTGTTGGCGTGACATCCATTACCAAAATTAACAACATCAAAACCGGCATCACGTCGATCGTGGAAGATCGTTATGTAAAAGTGCGCCTGGGCTTTGACGTGCGCGATGGCGTTAACGATCAAATTAAATATCTGCGCGGCATCGTGATTGATACCACGCGTCCGCAATATAACGAGAAGCGCTATCAGCAATTAGCGGAAGCCACCGAACACACCAATAACGCGATGAATAAAATCAAAGCGCTGCAGGTGACTGAGGTGGGTAAAAAGAAAATTGCCGGACTGCTTGCCGCCAGTGACAAGTTTGAAGCGGAAAAAAACCAGCTGATTGCGCTGGTGCGTGCTGGCGATGCCGAAGCGGCCAGCACCTTTGTGCTGAAATCCATTACCGATACGCAAAATGCTTTCCTCGCGAGCGCCGTGGCGTTTGCCGACTCACAGTCACAACAGCTGGAGCAGGAAGGCGCCAAAATTATCGATAACGGCTCATCGGCGATTGAAATGACGCTGATCTTCTCCGCTATCGCCATTGCGGCGGCCATCGTGCTGGGCTTTATGCTGACGCGCTCAATTGTGCGCCCACTCAACGAAGCGGTGGAAATCGCCGGGAAAGTGGCCGCGGGCGACCTGAGTTCGCACATTGAGATCACCGGCAAAGATGAAACCGCCGTGCTGATGCAGGCGCTGCAGGCGATGAATGACAATCTGCTGACCATCGTTTCCGATGTGCGCGCGGGCTCCGATACCATCGCCGTGGCGTCGAATCAGATCTCCAGTGGCAACATCGATCTCTCTTCCCGTACCGAACAGCAAGCCAGCTCGCTGGAAGAGACCGCATCGGCGATGGAGCAGATGACCGCCACCGTCAAACATAACGCCGAGAACGCGCGTGAAGCCAATCAGTTGGTCGCAAATACCTCTAACGTGGCGAAACAGGGCGGCGTGGTGATGGAGCAGGTAATCGAGAAGATGGAAGCCATTACGCTCTCATCAAAGAAGATCGTCGATATTATCAGCGTGATCGACTCCATTGCCTTCCAAACCAATATTCTTTCTCTTAATGCGGCCGTTGAAGCAGCGCGCGCCGGCGAACAGGGCCGCGGTTTTGCCGTGGTGGCAACCGAAGTGCGCAATCTGGCGGCGCGTTCGGCTTCTGCAGCGAAAGAGATCAAGGTGTTGATTGAGGATTCGGTGGCGCAGGTCGACGAAGGCAGCCGTCTGGTGACGCACGCGGGTTCCACCATTGGCGAAGTGGTCAATAGCGTGAAAAGCGTGGCGGATATCATGAGCGAAATCACCATCGCCAGCAGCGAACAGAGCAGCGGAATAAGCGAGATTAATTCGGCGATTACGCAGATGGAAGCGGTAACGCAGCAGAACGCCGCGTTGGTGCAGGAAGCCTCAGCGGCTTCGCAGGCGTTGCAGGAACAGGCGGATCGCCTGGCACAATCAATGAGCGTGTTTAAAACGGCTGCGGTGTAATGTTTGCCAGGTCGCCATAAATGGCGACCCTACAAAATCGTAAGGTGCGCATTAATGCGCACCTAGTTGATGACAAAGATTAATTCACCAATGAATAGGCGATAGAAGAAATCGCCAGCACGCCAATCATCACCACAAATACGTTACTGATCTTACCGCTGTACTGACGCATCGCCGGCACTCTCTGAATGGCGTACATTGGCATCAGGAACAGAATCATCGCAATGATCGGCCCGCCCAGCGTTTCAATCATCCCCAGAATGCTCGGATTCAGCGTCGCCACCAGCCAGGTTGTCAGCAGCATAAAGCCGGTAGTCAGTCGATTCAGACGCTGCGGCGTCACGGTTTTTCCGCGGCTGCGCAGGGATTTCACCACGATGCCGTTGAAACCTTCACGCGCGCCAAGATAGTGGCCGAGGAATGATTTAGTGATCGCCACCATCGCCACAATCGGTCCCATCCAGGCAATCATCGGCACATTAAAGTGGTTGGCTAAATAGGAGAGAATGGTGATGTTCTGATCTTTCGCCGCCTGCAAATCGGCAGGCGAGAGGCTCAGCACGCAGCTGAACACGAAAAACATCACCGTCACCACCATCAGCAAATGCGCGTTGGCGAGAATACGTGAACACTTTTTCTCAGCGCCCGCGCCATATTCATCGCGCTTGGCAACCGCAAATGACGAGATGATCGGCGAGTGGTTAAAGGAGAAGACCATCACCGGAATCGCCAGCCACAGCGTCATTAAGATGCCGTGACCGCTCACGCTCTGGCTCAGCGACAAGGTTTCCAGCGCCGCGCCATGCCAGTGCGGCACGAGATAAGCCGCCAGCAGCATCAGCACCGCGACAAACGGGAACACCAGCACGCTCATCGCTTTGACAATCATCTGCTCGCCAAAGCGCACCACCGTCATCATGCCAATAATCAAAATCAGCGACAGCAATGCGCGCGGCGGCGAAACCAGGCCCAACTGGTGCACGATAAAACTATCGACGGTGTTGGTGATCGCCACGCTGTACATCAAGAGGATGGGATAGATAGCAAAGAAGTAGAGCAAGGTGATGATCTTGCCGGCACCGACACCAAAGTGCTCTTCCACCACTTCGGTAATGTCTTCGCCGGGATTTTTCCCGGAGAGCACAAAGCGCGTCAGCGCACGGTGCGCGTAATAGGTCATGGGGAAGGCAAGAATCGCCATGATAATCAGCGGGACCAGTCCGCCTGCACCGGCATTGATCGGTAAGAAAAGTACACCCGCACCAATCGCCGTACCGTATAGACCCAACATCCACACGGTATCACTCTTGCGCCAGCCCTTAGCCGCTGTTTCAACGGTACTAAGCGTACTGGTTTGTGAGTTGTCCATCTGTCTCTCCACACATTCAAGCTTGAACAAAAATGCAGCCAGAACGATGGCTGCCAATCATGGCGCGGGCTCTGTAGCGCCGCCGTAACGCAAAGGATGACGTTTTAATGGATCAAATTCACGCACCCTGATGTTTTTAAGGGCAGGAAATGCACGAAACTTGCGCGCAATCGATTGCCTGGGGCGCTATTTGACATGAGACGCGAGAGGAGTGCAAGAAGGAGTAAACCAGAAGTTGGAGAAAGCAGCGAAGGAAGTGGAAAGGTGTGGAGATAATGAAAAGGAGTGGCAACGGTAAGTTGTTGCCACTGATTACGGTTCTGCCAAATAATTCAAGTTGCAGGAAGGCGGCAAGTGGATAAGTCCCCGGGAGCTTACATCGGTAAGTGACCGGGGCGAATCCACGCAGCCAACGCACCTGCAGCTTGAAGTATGAAGGGAGAAACTCCCCCGGCAATTAGCCTCTGGTACAGCAAATGAGTCCAGAGACTAACGCCGGGGGAATTTCAAATCAGAATGCGCGCATCCGGTAGAGTGCATAAAGAAAATAGTACGCTGTGAGAGTATTCAAATTCATAATCATGTACTTCAGTTTTTCATTTTTATTCAGCAGAATGAAAATACCTTTGGAGTATTTTCCTCGCTTTATTTCATTAATTTCCTGGGCAATATCCGCAGGTGAAAACGAAGAGTGATACATGGCGGTGACGATTTGCATATCCAACGCCAATACGCGCTTGGAGATACCTTTAAGAAAATAATCGAGATCGCTGGCGTGATACTTACTAATAATTGAGTCATAAAGCGCCGTCAGAAACTGTTTTCTCACTTTCAGTTCGCTGTATTGCACTTTTCGTTTGGAGAGTGACGCCTCGACATCTTCATAGTGATAAGCCGCGCCCGGTGTCACCAGGAAATTGCTAATGCAGCTGAAGAATTTAAGGTTAAACAGCAGATCCTCGCTCATGGAGATACCTTCCAAAAAGCGCAGATTTAGCTCTTCGATAATCTGCCGGCGATAACATTTGTTATGCAGATAACCAATGTTGTCACTCATCTCCAACTCACCGAGCACATAGGGAATATCCTCATTACTGAAGAAGCCCGCCTGCGACACCTTCCCCACCCGGCTGTCGTTGAGGTTGCCGACCATCAGATCCACCGTTTCCGCTGGCCAGGCATCGAGATTCTGTTTGAAGATCATCAGGAAGTTATCATCCACCCAATCATCCGCATCAAGGAACAGTACATAGTCGCCCTTGGCCTGTTGCATCCCGCTATTTCGCGCCGCGCTAACACCGGCATTAATCTGGTGAATAACGGTGACTTGCGAATAAGCGCTAAACTCCTCCAGTATTTTCGGGGTTGAATCGCTGCTGCCATCATTAACGACAATAACCTCATAATTGCTGAACGTCTGTTTAAGTACGCTCAGCAAAGTACGTTGAATGGTTTTTTGTGAGTTATAGACGGGAATGATAAGACTAAATAGGGTTTTTTCATTCATGATAAACTCTCTTTACTGTCTGAGGTTTTGATATTGCTAAATAACAGCCATAGTTTCCTGGGGTTGATAAACACTTGATGAATACGCATAACTGGCTGAGCAGGGAAAAAGTAATTAAGTAGCGAGAAGGAGAGGAACTCGGTTAATACCACGCTCATGGCCGCGCCGTTTAAACCAAAATACGGCACCAATAACAGTGATGACGCCACGCAGATTAATAACACTACGAAGGTTTTCTTCACCAAATAACGGTAACCGTTGTACTTAATAATAAAGCGATCCATCACGCTGCTGAGCACGGCACACATCGCGCCAACGCTGAGTAATAGCGTTGGCGCGACCGCATCGAGATACTCGGCGCCGTAAAAGTCACGGATAAACCATCCGGACAATAGCCAAATAGCCAAAATCACCATTGATGAAACGCCAATCACCAGCAGATGTAATTTCTGCGCCTTAATGATCGACTGCTCATCATCGCGCTCGGCAAAGAACGCTGGGAAAAAGGAAGCCAGTAAGGCATTAGGTAAAAATACCCACGCGGTAGCCAGCGTTAGCGCGACGGAGAATATCCCCGCCTCTTTCACGCCGAGGAAATAAGAGACGCTGATTTGATTCACGCGGGTATAAATCGCCACCGCTATCACCGAAAACACCAGTGAAATACCCGAGGCCACCATATAGCGGGAGTATTTCTTCATCTGACGGATAGCGGGAATCGGCACCTGGCGATGGTATTTAAGGAATATCGTCAGCTTGATGACAAACGGAATAAAGGTCGCCAGTACAATGGGAATCGCCAAATAGTGCGGGTCAAAACCGTAATAGGAAATAAAGAAGCGCACCGTCAAACTGATCGCCAGGCCAGCCAGGTTGGCTATCACATTCAGGCGCGCATTCAGCATCGCCTCATTGTAGATATTGACCAAATCGAGTGAGGAAAACAGGCAGGCAATCGCCGCAGCGCAGATAAATATCAACGCATCAGCACTCCACTCTTCACCCATAATCAGCATGCCAGTGACGGATAACACGCCATAAATCAGTAACACCAGCAGGAATGTCGCCATCATTAAGCGCATACCGGAGTGATGATTTTGCGATAAGCGTTTCAGCAGAATCACATCGCTGCCCATCAGGGCAATACTTTGAATAAACTGGAACACCAGCATGGAGATCGAGATGATGCCGAAGGTGGTGGGCCCAACATATTTCGCCACATAGGAGGTGACAAATATCAGGCCAAATACTGCAATCAGCTTTTCCGCGATCATCCACATCGAATTTTTTAATTTATCTTTCACAACTCAACCTCAGCGTTTATTTCTGTGCCAGGCGGCGCAGACGCGATACCAGTCGTGGACTGACGAAAAACAGCGCAAAGTACAAACTCCACGGATTGAACATCAATCCAGAGGTGAAATAGGACTTAAAGCTGCGACGGTAGAGCGAGATATATTCATCAATAAAGGCACGGCTGAATCCATCGCTGTGCAGCGCTTTATAGATATAAGATGAGGTGACTTTTAAATAGAGATGGTAATAACAACGCTTGTGCTGCGTGGATAAAAACGCCTGCATGCCATTAAAGGAGCGTGCAAACGAGAAGTGTTTCTCCCGCAGTGCCGAGCGCGTGGCAGAGTTATCTGATACCACATAGTGATAAACCACCTGTTGGGTAAATATCACCTGGCGATCCTGCTGCAGATGCAGGTAATTAATCACGAACAGCAGATCTTCGAAGTTATAAATCTCTTCGTTAAAACGGAGCTGATGCTGGCGGATGACATCGCCACGAAATACCTTGTCGCAGATGCCGTGACGCGGATTGAAGTAGAGCAAATCATTGATGGCCGCTGAGGCTGCCAGCTGGCGCGCATCACTCGAATTGGCCGGAAAATCGAGTGGCTGCCCCTGCGGCGTAAAGTGCTGCGACTCCCCCACCACCATCGCCACCGGGTTTTGCATCAGGCGCACATAGGTGGCGAAGGCGCTGGCTGGCAGAAAATCATCGGCATCTAAAAAGCACAGCAGCTTGCCACGCGATGCATTAATCCCCTGATTACGTGCTGAAGAGACGCCGCCGTTGCTTTTGTCGATGATGTGAAAATGCGGGTAATGGGCGTAACGCTGTAAAATGGCGAGCGAGTTATCGCTGGAACCATCGTTAATGAAGATGGCTTCAAAACGGGTTTCATCCTGCTGTAGCAGGCTATCAATGCATCGCTCCAGATACGCCGCGGCGTTATACACCGGCACGATGACGCTGATTAAAACGTCGTTAATGGGATTTTGCATAGGACCTCTGGACTCCGTCGGAGTAAAATTTGCGGGCGTAAAAAAAGATCGATGAACGTCACAGTAAATAATCGATAACCATTGCTGTGCGTTGCTTTCGCCCTGCTTAACATTTATTGGCTGTGTATTTCAGAGTTTCCTCAGGCGAATTAAAAATGCCGGTTAAATCTGACTACACAGCAAGCGTAATAAGATAATCGCCAAATAAACTGAGCAATTTAATTCTGTTTTCACGCGACAAAATGGGCAGGCTACCGCCCCTGGCTTGCAGCTACCAGTGTACTGAAAACAGACAAAGCGCTATTTTTGGCGTAAAAAGGCTGCGCTGCACTCATAAGAGTTCAGTGTAATTTCAGCGATTTACGTTTTTTCAGCAGCGGACGATGCTTTACGCAGTGACCGCCTTTTCAATCCGAACTTAAATTAAATTTTTATCTGCTTCCTAATGAGAATAAAAAAGCGCTAGCGCTTTATCGCACTCATCACGGAAAACAAGAAATGCCGACCGGGGCTGAAAAGGTGCATCAATAGACGGGCCTTCTCAACGAACGTCACGACATTAACGATATTTGCTGTATGCCCTGCACTTTTATTACTCCGGCGCGTCTTTCGCTAGCCGATGCGTGCAAGTGGCGTTAATTCAGTGCGGCTCTCGCAGCCGCACTGCAACGGGCTTAATGCCCAAAATTTGCGATCTGGTTCAAAACTTATAGCGGCATTCTCACCACTGGTGGTTATAAGGTCAATGGTTGCCAGACCAAAACGGAATTTACTCAGGCTGCGCGTTAATAAAAATGATGCGCATAGATTAGCCGCGATGAATTGGCATTTAAGCAATTGATTAGCGCCGCAGGGAGAGAATGCCAGGAATAAGGAGGGAAAGCGTTTGTTCGGCGTACCAGCACTCACCAGCGCCCAAGCCGCGGAGAGATTGTAGCCAGCTCACAACTCTGGCTTCAACCGATGCCGGGCGGCATTTTCGCGTGCTAGTCTCCCCTTACGCCTCACTCCAGTTTTCCTTACTGCAGGTTGTATGAAACGCCGATTACCTTTTCAGGTGAAACTCTTTCTCTCTCTTGTGCTTTTTTCCTGCCTGCTATTAGCCTTGCTGGGCACCATCCTGTTCCATTTTATCGACCGACAGTTGCATCACGATCTGGGCCAGCGCGCGCGGGTGCAGGCCAGTGAAATCGCGCTGATGCCGGGCCTGGCGGAGAGAGTGGCACGCCGGGATATTGCAGGCATTGCTGGATTGATCCAGCCACTGCGTAATCAAAGCGATGCCAGTTATATCGTCATTGGCGACGTCCATGAGCAGCACCTCTATCACTCGGAATCGCCCGAACGCCTCAATCTGCCGTTAATTGGTGGCGACAACGCGGAGGTGCTGCAGGGGAAAACCATCATCTCCGTACGTAAAGGCGGCATCGGCGTATCGCTACGCAGCAAAGCGCCGATCTTTGATGCGCAGCATCGGGTGATTGGTATTGTGTCGGTGGGCTATCTCACCTCCTATATCGCCAATATCAACGTTAGCCTGCTGTGGCAAGCAAGCCTGTATGGCCTCGCCCTGCTGCTGCTGCTGTTTATTTTTTCATGGATGTTTACCCGCAACCTGAAGAAACAGATGTTCTGGCTGGAGCCGAAAGATATCGCGCTGCTGGTGCTGCAACAAAAAGCGTTACTGGAAGCGATGTATGAAGGGGTATTTGCCGTTAACGCGGAGAAGCAGCTGATTTTAATTAATCGCGCCGCTCGAGAACTGCTGGATATTCAGCAGAGCGAGAGCGAACTGCTGGGTAAACCGCTGCATGAGGCGCTGCAGATTCATCCGGGGTTTCTCAGCCAACACGCGGAGCAACCGAGTGGTCGTCACCACGATCACATCACCGTGCTGAATCAGCGTCAGGTGATCGTCAACCGGGTGGCGATCGAGCTGGAGCCCGGCGAGCCAAGCGGCTGGGTGTGCAGCTTTCGCGATAAAAATGACATCAATACCCTGAGCAGCCAGCTGAGCCAGGTAAAGCGATATGCGGATAATTTGCGCATTATGCGTCATGAGCAGCTGAACTGGACCGCCACGCTGGTGGGCTTATTACAAATGCAGCGCTATGACGATGCGATGCGCTATATCCACGCGCAATCTGCCGGGGCGCAGCAGGTGCTGGATTTTGTCTCTGCACGCTTCACCTCACCGGCGCTGTGCGGATTGCTGCTGGGGAAATATGTCAGCGCGCGTGAAAAAGGCGTCGAGCTAAAATTTGATCCCGCCTGCCAGCTCAACCGTATTCCCGCCGGCATTAGCGAAACTGCATTGATGTCTGTGGTGGGGAATTTGCTGGATAACGCCGTCGATGCCACGCTCATCGCCAGAACGCCCACTACGCCGGTGGAGTTGTATATTTCCGATCGCAATCAGGAGCTGCTCATTGAAGTCGCCGATCAGGGTGGCGGCGTAGATGACAGCATTAAACCGCATCTGTTTGAGCAGGGCGTCACCAGTAAACCCTCCAGCAACGACGACGTGCTGGGAGCGGAACACGGCATTGGCCTCTATCTGGCGGCAGGTTATGTTCAGCAGGCCGGCGGCAGCATCGAGATCAGCGACAATGCGCCGCAGGGCACCATCTTCTCGGTTTTCATCCCGTTCCAGCCCGCCGTTTCGCCAGGAGGTTGCCATGAATAGTGCCAGGGCGCTTGATGTTGTGATTGTCGAAGATGAGCCGCATCTCGCCGATTTGCATCGCGAATTTATTGAGCAGCACTTTCACCTGCGTGTGGTGGGCATTGCCGCCACGCTGGAGCAGGCGCGTCATCTTATCAGCGAGCATCAGCCAAGGCTGGTGCTACTGGATAATTACTTGCCGGACGGCCAGGGCGTCACGCTGATTGACGATCCGCTGCTAAAACGTTTTGAGTGTTCGGTGATTTTTATTACCGCCGCCAGCGACATGCAAACCTGTAGCCACGCGATGCGCAGTGGCGCGTTTGATTACCTGTTAAAACCGGTATTTTTTCATCGTCTGCGCGCCTCGCTGGAACGCTTTATGCTGCTGGTGCAGACCCTGCGCCAGATGAAGAGTGTTGACCAGCAGGTGCTGGATAAGTTGTTTAATCTGCCCACCAGCGATATGCCTGCCGCGCCCTCAACCAAAGGCATTGAAGCAATCACTCTGGAACGGGTTAAACGCGTTTTCAGCGCGGCGCCCGCAGACAGCTGGTCAGTGGAGCAAGTGGTAGAGAGCGTGGGAATCAGCAAAACCACCGGGCGCCGTTATCTGGAATATTGTGTCGAGATCGGCTTTATTGGCGTGGAGATGCAGTATGGCAATATCGGCCATCCGCGTCGGCTGTACCGTAAAATAACCGACGCGCAATAGTGTGACCGAGCGCAAATGCCGTGCCGCGGCCTGCGTGGTTTTAATGGTGTTAATTGGCTAAACAGCGCCGACAATCACACTTCGTGAAGATATCGTTCGGTCACCTCTTGTCTGGCAAAGACGATCGGCTATGTTGACCCTTAGTTCCTCAAATGTAACTAAAAGGTTAATTATAATGTCGAACACATTTCATCTCTCTCTGGTTACCGCTACTGTCCTGATGTCGTGCTCTGCTTTTGCCGCCCCGCCGCAGGGCTATCCGGCGGACTATCAAAGCGTTATTGATGCCGCAACGAAAGAGGGCAAAGTGGTGGTCTACTCCACCACCGACACCAAAGCCGCCGGTCCGCTGATCAAAGGCTTCGAAGAAACCTATCCCGGCATCAAAGTTGAATATAACGATATGAACAGCACCGAGCTGTACAACCGTTTTATCAGCGAACAGGCGTCGGGCGGCACCAGCGGCGATGTGGTGTGGAGCTCTTCAATGGACACCGGCCTGAAGCTGGCTACCGACTATGCGCAGGAGTATAAATCGCCAGAGTTGAGCCAGATCCCCAAGTGGGCGGTGTGGAATAACAAAGCTTACGGCACCACCTACGAACCGGTGGTTTTCATCTACAACAAACGCCTGATTCCCGCCGCTGATGTACCTGATTCACACACCGCGCTGGCCAAGCTGATCGCCAGTCAGACCGACAAGTTCAAGAGCAAAGTCACCACCTACGATATTGAGAAATCGGGCCTCGGCTTCATGCTCTCGGTGCAGGATGCGAAAGCCGATCCCAACTATTTCAAAACCCTGGCCGACGTGGCAAAAGGCGGCTTAGCGGTGCAGTCATCAACCGGCACCATGATGGAGCGGGTCTCATCCGGGGAAAACCTGATCGGCTTCAACATCCTCGGCTCTTATGCCGAAGCCCGCGCCAAAACCGATCCTTCATTGGGGATCGCTTATCCGAAGGATTACACGCTGGTACTGTCGCGCGTCTCCTTTATCAGCCAGCAAGCGAGTAACAGCCATGCCGCCAAACTGTGGCTGGATTACGTGCTGTCTGAGAAAGGACAAAGCATTCTGGCCAATCAGGCTGACATCCCTTCCCTGCGCAACGATATTGAAGGCAAAAACGACATTGATGGCATGACCAAAATGTTAGGCACGGCGCTGAAACCGATCCCGGTGGATGAAAGCCTGCTGGAGTATTTGCAGCCGAAAAAACGCCTCGATTACATCAAACAGTGGCGCACCGCCGCCGGTAAATAAGGGCATTAAGCCAGCGCGACCCGCTGCGTCGCGCTGGTTTTCTCTTATCTGATTTCGCCATTCAGGGTCTCACTATGAGTACATTGCGCAGAAAGTGGCAAAGCCTGCCGCGCGGCGTCGTGGTGCTGATAACCGCGCTGGTTATCTACGTTCCGCTGTCGTTTATCGTCGTTCAAAGTTTCCTCTCCGCCCCGTTCTTTTCACCGTCGAAAGAGTGGAGCCTGGAGTCCTTCGCATTTATTTTTACCGATCCCGACTTCTATAAGGCATTGAGAAGCGGATTCATTCTGGCATTCGGCCTGGTGATCATCGCCATTCCGCTGGGCGGCATTCTGGCGTTCTTAATGGTGCGCACCGATCTGCCGGGCAGACGCCTCATTGAGCCGCTGATCCTGGTGCCGATTTTTGTCTCGCCGATGGTATTGGGATTTGGTTATGTGGTGGCGGCGGGCCCGGTGGGATTCTTCTCGCTGTGGGCGCAGTCGCTGCTGGGATTTGTGCCGTGGAATATCTACGACATGTCGAGCATCGTGGTGATCGCCGGTCTGACGCACGTGCCGCACGCTTATCTCTATATCTCCTCGGCGCTGCGCAGCGTGGGTTCGGATGTGGAAGAAGCGGCGCGTATCGCCGGTGCATCGCCGCTGCAGGTGATGACGGCGGTCAGTTTGCCGATGGTACGTCCCTCGATCCTATACGCCATCGTACTGCTGTTTTTCCTCGGGCTGGAGGTGTTCGGTCTGATGCTGGTGCTGGGCGATCCCGAGGGCAACATGGTGCTGGCCACCTATCTCTATCAGCTGACCAATAAACTCGGCACGCCGTCCTATCATCTGATGGCCGCGGTGGCGGTGGTGCTGATTTGCATCACCATTCCGCTGGTGATGCTGCAACGCCGCCTGATGCGCACCGCCAACCGCTTTGTCACTGTGAAAGGGAAAGCGTCGCAGGCGCGCGCCCTGCCGCTAGGCAAATGGCGCTGGGTTGCCGGTGCGGTGGTCGCTTTCTGGCTGACCGTCACCATTGGCGTACCGTTGCTCGGCGTGGTGCTGCGCGCCTTTATCTCCAACTGGGGCGTTGGCGTCTCGCTGTGGGATGAACTGTCGATCAAAACCTTCCAGACCATCTGGGCGCAACCCAACCTGCTGCGCGCTATCGTCAACTCCATGGCGATCGGCGTCATTGGCGGCGCGCTGGCGGTGGGATGTTATCTGTTTATTGGCATCGCCATGCACCGCAAACCGGACAACACTACGCGCTTCCTCGACTACAGCGTGCTGGTGCCGCGCGCGGTGCCAGGGCTGCTGGCCGGTCTGGCATTTCTCTGGGTATTCCTGTTCCTGCCGATGTGGCTGGATAACTCGCTCAAAGCGGGCTGGCTTTCTGATTTCGCCTGGTCGCAATGGTTGCGCGATAACCTGATCGTCTGGCTGCGTTCGCTGCGTAGCACCATCTTCAGCGTCTGGCTGGCGTATACCGTGGTGTGGATGGCGTATGGTCTGCGTTTGATCTCCTCAACGCTGCTGCAGGTGGGGCCGGAGCTGGAAGAAGCGGCGCGCAGCACTGGCGCCACGCGCGGACAGATTACGCGCCACGTCACGATTCCATTGTCACGCTACGGCTTGATTGGCTCATGGCTGCTGATGTTCCTGATTTTCGAGCGCGAATACTCCACCGGCGTGTATCTGCTGTCACCCGGCACGGAAACCATCGGCTCAATGCTGGTTTCCCTGTGGGCGGCGGGCGCGATTGATATCGTTGCCGCCCTCTCCTTTATTAACATCCTGCTGGTGGTCGTCGGTTTGGGTATTGCCCTGCGATTTGGAGTGAAATTACATGATTGAATTATCGGTCGAGAACCTGCACTTAACCTACGGCGACAATCCGGTGCTGAAAGGCGTTTCCATGAACCTGCAGCGCGGTGAAGTGGTTTCTCTATTGGGGCCATCCGGCAGCGGTAAAACCACGCTGCTGCGCGCGGTCGCCGGGCTGGAGAAGCCGACGCAGGGCACCATTGTTATTGGCAACAACACCGTTTACGCCGGCACGCCGCGCAGCGAGATCCCGGCGGAAGAGCGCAACCTTGGATTGGTGTTCCAGTCCTACGCGTTATGGCCACACAAAACCGTGTTTGAGAACGTGGCTTATCCGTTAAAGCTGCGCAAAGTGGCCTCCGCTGAAATCACCCAGCGCGTGCAGGATGTGCTGGTGCAGTTGGGCTTAGGTCATCTCGGCAAACGCCACCCGCATCAGCTTTCCGGTGGGCAGCAGCAACGTGTAGCCATTGGCCGCGCACTGGTTTATAACCCGCCGGTGATCCTGTTGGATGAGCCGTTATCAAATCTGGATGCCAAGCTGCGTGAAGAGGCGCGGGTGTTCCTGCGTGAACTGATCATCAAGCTGGGCTTGTCGGCGCTGATGGTGACACACGATCAAAATGAGGCGATGGCGATTTCCGACCGTATTTTGTTGCTCAATAACGGCAAGATCGAGCAACAGGGTACGCCGCAGGAGATGTACGGCTCGCCGAAAACCCTGTTTACCGCTGAGTTTATGGGCAGCAACAACCGGCTGCACGGCAAAATCACCGAGCTGCGCGCCGGTAAAGCGCGTATCGAAGGAAAAGGCTGGGCATTGTGGGGATTAGCGGGAGAAGGTGTGCAACAGGGGCAGGACGCCACGGCAGTGATCCGCGTGGAGCGCGTGAGACTGGTAGACGGACCGGGTGAAAATCAGCTGGAACTGCCGCTGCTCACCAGCATGTATCTCGGCGACCGCTGGGAATATCTGTTCCGTACCGCGGGCGATGATTTTGTGATTCGCGCCTACGGCACCGAGGTGCGCGATCCGCAGCACTGCCATCTGGCGCTGCCGGAAAACCATGTGTGGATTTTCCCGAAAGGGTGACGGATAGAGGAGCGGTGTTATGCCGCTCCTCTATAAAAAGGGGTTTTTGATCAACTTAATACTTCATCCTGAATGCTTCGGCCATCATCCCGATCTTATGCATATTGTTATTATTGCGTGCCATTTTATGCGCTTCGGGCTTCAGGATGATAATCAGTAAATAGGCATTGGGATCCATTGCACCCTGACAGTAAACCAAGTGGGCCTGATCGCTGGTCCGCTTGAACTGACGTAAAAATTTGGGAAAAGGTGCATCTGCATCGGCAAGATGAATGTGAGCCACCTGCTCTTCTTTTACCAATGGATAGGTTCGGTCGTCATCATAGAGCGCATCCCGACCAAACGTATCTGGCAACTCCCCCTCTTTTTTATAGGACAGAAAATCCGCCACTAAATCATCAAGCTCTGTCTGGCTCAATTGTTGACTAATCAACGTTGATTTAAAAACCCTAATGCTCATTCGGTGAACTCGGTCAGATCCTTGTCAGAGGCGCTTTGCAGCAGTTTTTCGCCACTCTCCGCAATGTCACTTAGACGATTAGCATTGGGTCTGAATCGCGCAGCCGTATGAACTCTTCCTTGTTTCTCCTCCAACAGATCGATCAGTTCTTCAAATACCTCAGCACTGATCATGTAACCCGCAGGTCGGTTGTTGGAAAGAACAGCTACCGGCTCATCAATGAAGTACTTTGCCGGATTCTTTCTCAACTCAGTAATATTTATAGATTTTTCCGCGAGAATTCGCTCCATAAACCACCTCTCACTATATTTTATTAAGCACATAATAATGCACCTTAAAGTGTACATCAATTATTGTGTTTATAAATTATACGGAAATCATTTCAGCAAGAGCTTACAGAACAAAATATCCTTCTCCGCTCTATAAACAAAAAAAGGCGAGGCCAGAGGCCTCGCCAAAAAGGTGCTGGACCTCAATCGTAATAGGGAAGCTTACGATCGACACCGTTAATATTGACCAGCACAAAGCCCGTAGGCGCGGTTTTATTGGTCGGCGTACCGGCCGCCGTCGCGACGGTAAGTACTCCTTTCTCATTGGCGCCGATACCTGCCAGTCCATTATGCAGACCGAAGCGCGCGGCGGGTTTGAAGCCGCCCAGTTTGGTGGTATCAGTCACCACCGAGAAGTCCTGCTGGAACAGCGAGCATGAACCGCTATCGAAACGCGTTGGACCGGTGCATTTCAGGTTCATCATGGTGTCACCACTGTTAGCCCGCAGTTTTACCCATACCGCCGCATAGGTGGTGCCAACACGGCTGTAGCGGATATCCAGCACTGCGGGTTGCCCCATGTGATAAACATCGGCCCATACCGTTTCCAGTCGCTGCAGGTTGATCCAGGTTTTACCGGTGGCAGCCACATTGACCGGGGAACCGGCGGTGCCGGTTGGCTGAGTGGCATCCGCTTTACCAATGAACTCCATCACCCACTGCTGGTTAGCGTTCGGGAAGAACAGCTGTCCCAGGCGATACCAGTTATCGGTGTCGGTATTGTTAGTGATCTTGTAGCCGCTGAAATAGCCCGCACGCAGCGAACCAGTCAGGAAGCTGCCGTAGCTTTCATCACGGCGATAGCCATATTCAAAGGTGGATAACCAGCGGCCAGAGGCGAGGTCAGTACTCACTTTGGCGCCAGATTGCAGGTTCAGCTGACGGATGGTGACGCGCGCATTGTTGAGGTTGAATGGGTTACCACAATCCTCAATATTCAGCGTATCGATGGTCCAGCCGCCGTCAGAGAGATCGCCCGGATTGCGCGTATGCTCAATCCATACGTTGCGCAAAATCCCCTGCGTCACGCGCGGCATATAGAGCGTGGCGTCACCGTAACCGGTCTGGAAGTTACAGTTGCAGATCTCAATCGCCGTGGAGTGATCCCAGGCGCCTTTTGGCGAGTTCGACCAGCCGACATCAAACACGCGTCCGTAGGTATAGAGGGTGTAGATTTGGTCGAATTTACTGTCGAGAGTATCCAGCACTTTGATTACCGTGCCGCCATTATTCTGCGCGCGGAAACAGTAAATATTTACGGTGGAGCCTTCGATACAGGTGTTTTCGAAGAACGGCTGCACGTTGCTGCACATTTCCGGCGTAATCGTGCTTTTGTTGGTGGTGATATCGGCCGACGCCTGGCCGTTCCAGGCGATACCTCTGATCGAAGTACGACGCGCCTTCACCTTGAACACCGTATTGGCGCTTTTGTCTGAAATGATGGTGGTACGCGGCAAAGAACCCAGCTCAACATCATCGCCTTGCAAGCCAAAGAAGGCGCGCTCGGTACCGCTGATATCGATTGGGCTAATCAGGAATTTACCGCCTGGGAAACGCACCGGTAACGCGGTGATGTTCCCCGAGTAGTTTTGCGTCCATGCCAGCATCCGATTAAACGCATCGGTGTCGTTGGCATAACCGTCGCCCTTCGCACCGAAGTGATAGAGGTTGATATCGGAAGGGTTGTTAATCACGCGCTTCCAGTAAAAACCGTTTCCTACCGCCAGCGTGCCGCCATCATCAACAGCCGTTGTGGTACCGATAAAACCGGTAAAATCACCGCCGCCCCGGAAGGTGGAATCGGGATTATAACGGCGTAAGAATGCCAGATCGCCGTTTTTGGATGGTGCAGTGGTGCGCAGTTCAGCATAAGAGTTAACTTCGATCATCATAGCCTCCTCGGCTTTTCAGGTAGGTAATGCAAATGCGTGAGAGCAGCGTTATTTGGCCGGTTGGCCGCAGTGCTGATCCCAAAGATCGTTGTGGTTGTTGATGGCGCGCACGGTACGAACGTCCATGCGCTCGGCATCATTGCCGTGGGTGTAAATCGGGGAAAAAAGGGTACAGGCAGAGTCGATGACGACAGGGGCTTCAGGGCTGGTGGTATTTCGATTGCTGCAGCTTGTCACGAGCAGCAGCGTCATCAAGATTAAGATTGCTGGCTTCCACACGTTTGGCCTCCTCGCGCAGCTGTTGCTGCTGCTGATTAACTGCCACCGCCTGGGCTGCCGCTTTGTCGGCGTTTTCCACGGCGGATTGGGATTGTTGCTGCACCTTGCCGATTTTCTTACCGCCGAAATAACTGGCAGCCAGCGCGGCAATCACGCCCGCCAGTGCGGCGAGCCAGTGCCAGCTGCCGCCGAGCATTGCCATGAGAAATGTCATGCTTTTTCCTCCATCGCTGTTTTCTGCTGGTTGAGACCTTTCTGGCGAACGAATTGCGCAATCACGCCCATCGCCACCATGAAGGCGCCAATCAAACCGAGATAGTTGTGCGGCAGAATCGCTTTCACATCTGGCGGCATGCTGTTCCACGCATCGAGCGCAGCACTGGGAAAAGATTGCACCCACGCGCTGAGCATCGAACCGAGTGACGCCAGCCACACCGACCAGGTTTTGAATAACAGCCGCGCATGCTTGACGAACTCCAGCGTGGTGAAGCGCTGCATCACCATCACCACGACAATCACCGCCAGCACCGCAGTAACAAAAATCAGCAGTTTCAGATTCATAGCAGCCCCCGATAAATGTCATAGGTGCCGCTGCGCATCACTTCGGCATGGCGCCGTGCACGGCCGGATGTCTGCCGCGCCCACAGGCTGTCGAGCATGGCATTGGCGGCGGCATCAAAGTCGCCTTGCGTGATGGAGGTGAGCATGCCGCGAAACATCGCGAGGCCATCCACACCGAGTTGATACCCCATGCTGATCAGCACATCGCTACGCGCCTCATTGCACTTGGCAAGCGCCTGTTGCACCAGCGCGCGCTGATGCATCTGCAGCACTTTGCCCTCGACGATGCACTGCTTCCATACATCCCCCACCGGTCGTGGCACCTGGAAAATGTAATTGCTAAGCGATGCGCCTTTTGGGCCGATGCGAATACCGCCAGCGACCGTCGGAAAGCCCAGCGTGTCGAGGTAAGGCGCTTCGCGATACCCCTCTTCGAAATTCAGGATGGCAATAATCTGGCTCATAGTGGTTGGTTCCTCTTTAACGGGCGCAATAGTCTGAAAATGGCTGCGTAAAATGGCAAAAACACATAAATCTCGCTGATCGTTTATCGATCTCAGCGCATTGTTTGGTAAGCGAAACGCTCAAGAATGGTTAAACAGTGAGCACCATTGAAACGTTCCGCTTAAAACTGGGGAAAGGGAGAGAAGGACTTAGCGCACGGCGTACAAATAAACGTGGGGTAAACAGCAGTTATCGAAACTCGCTTGCGTCTGCTGGACGCGTGTGGGTGCTAACACCGCACTGTCGACGCGTGATTGCGTCTGGCGCTGGCAGATGCGCTCAGCGGTGCGTAAGGTGACGTTTTCATATTCGATGCCGAGTGCGCTGTCGATGCTGCGCTTAAGGCGACTGAGGGACTGGCGCCGCCGATGACGGCGCGTGCGTGCATTGCCTGAGAATACTGATTTTCCGTACTGGATGATCGCCATAACTCCTCCTGTGAATGAGTCTTTGGCGATGGGGTGGCAGGCACGGCGACTCGGCTTAAACCGAAGCGTCGGTTGTTCCTCTGGAAATACTCGACGTCAACTCGCCCGGCAGTGTTAACGGCCAGGGTGAAGTAGAGGAGAGTGAAAAACAGAGGGCAACTGACAACGCTGCAAAGTGCGTATCCACCCCATCCCAAAGTTCACTAACTTTGGATGGTATGTATCGCGCTTGTGCAGCGCCTCAATTGTTTAAGAGCGGGCTCATCCGGGAGCAGGTATGTCGTCCATCCATGCTCAAATTATTAACAGGTTCTAATGCATTGGCAAACACCAATGGTTAATTTTTTATTTACCATCAGTTAAATTTATGATTTCAGCCAAAATATTTTTTTGTCGCAACCTGCCGTTTTGTGATCAGCCCAGAATTTGGTAATCACGCGCCTGGCTCATGATCACCCGCGCTACCACCTGCAGTGTCTTCGCTTCTTCCAGCGTCAAATACCAGGTCTCATAGCGCTTGTTATCGGAGATCACCGCCACCTTCTTGTGCTGCAGCTGCAGGCGTTTGAGATAGAGCTGATCGTCAAGCGTAAACAGATAAATGCCATCGCCATCGAAGCGATGCACGCTGATATCGACAAACAGCTGATCGCGCGGCGCAAAGGTGCCGGCCATTGAGTCACTGTTGAGGGCGATGAGGCGAATATTTTCGGCCGGACGGCCGTTAAACAGTACGCGCGCCTCTTCCAGCCCATATTCAATGGCTTGAATGGTTTCCACCAGTTCGTCACGCGTACTGCTGCTGCGCACGCCGTGTTGTCCGATATCCAGACTCTCCACGCGAAACAGATGTTGTGGGTTAACCAGGCTTCGCTGAGTCAGCAAGGCAGCCGGTTTTTCCATGCCAAACTGCAGCCACTCGACGCGCACGTCTAATAACTGGCTGAGCGCCAGCAAATTGTTATCATCCGGAATTGATTGTCCGTTAAACCATTTCCAAACCCCCGGCGTTGAGATCTTGCATCCCCTCTCTTGCAGAGCAAGCGCAACCTGTTTGTTCCGTCCGTGTCCGACAATTCCCGCGCTCTCGCACGCGGCAATCAGCCTGGCAGTAAATGCTTGTCTGGTACTTTCTTTTTTAACCATCAGTTAATAATCTGCCTTCAGTAAAAGACTGAATGTTATTTTCATTTTTGCTACCAGTTCATTTTATATTACCGTCAGTTTACTACCCAACCGCTTTTATCAATGAAGCTGGACAATCATTATCCCTTTCGGTTAAGCCGAAACCAGTGATCATTACCATATCGCTTGTTCTGACAGGGGTTTTCAGGATTGTTCTGTAGCAGTAAGACCAGCATCTAAAGGAAAAAATGGGTGAAAAGCAGCGCCCCCGCCATAGATGACAGAAATAAATCAAAAAGCTCTTGGAATAACTGGATCGAAAGCGAAAAAAATGGGCACCGTTTTCGGTGCCCATTGTCATGCAGGAGCGAACATTAACGACGCAGCGTATCGTCGCCCCAACCAATCCATTTATAGGTGGTTAGCGCTTCAAGTCCCATCGGTCCACGCGCGTGCAGCTTCTGCGTGCTGACCGCCACTTCGGCGCCGAGGCCGAACTGACCGCCGTCGGTGAAACGGGTGCTGGCATTAACGTATACCGCAGATGAATCAACCTGGTTGACGAAGCGATTGGCGTTGCCAATGCTGCGCGTCAGGATGCCGTCGGAGTGCTGCGTGCCGTGCTGACGAATGTGCGCAATGGCGGCATCAATATCGGCCACCAGCTTGACGTTCAGATCGTTCGACAACCATTCGTCATCATAATTTTCTGCTTTTACCGCCACCACATCAGCGGGACCGTTTTGCAGCAGCGCCAGCACGTTTTCGTCGCCGTGCAGCGCAATCTTCTCCTGTGCCATGCGCTGCAGGAATGCCGGGATAAAGCGCTCAGCCTGATCGCGATGAATCAGTAGCGTTTCCAATGAGTTACAGGCGCTTGGCCGCTGTTTCTTGGCATTGACGATCACCTCTAACGCCGCCTCGGTCTCCATGGTTTCATCGAGATAGAGATGACACACGCCGATGCCGCCGGTGATGACCGGAATAGTCGAGTTCTCACGGCACAGCTTGTGCAAACCTGCGCCGCCGCGCGGGATCAGCATGTCGACGTAGCGATCAAGCTTCAGCAGCTGATTAACCAGTTCGCGATCTGGATTTTCAATCGCCTGCACCGCGCCCGCCGGTAATCCATGCTGCATCAGGGCATTTTGGATCACCCGCACGGTAGCCGCGTTAGTGCGATAGGTCTCTTTGCCGCCGCGCAAGATGGCCGCATTGCCGGTTTTCAGGCACAGCGACGCGACATCGACGGTCACATTGGGACGCGCTTCATAAATCACGCCAATAACGCCGAGCGGCACGCGACGACGCTCAATGCGCAGGCCGCTATCCAGCACGCCGCCGTCAATCAGCTGGCCAACCGGATCGGCCAGACGACACACCTGACGCACATCATCGGCAATGCCTTTCAGGCGCTGCGGGTTGAGCGTCAAACGATCGAGCAGCGCTGCGCTCATGCCGTTTTGCCGTGCATCGGCCAGATCCTGCTCGTTGGCTGCCAGAATGTCGGCGCTTTCCGCTTCCAGACGATCGGCAATGGTCAGCAGCACCTGATTTTTCTGTTCGGTGGAGAGCTCCGCCAGCTTGTACGACGCTGCGCGCGCCGCTTTACCCATTTCTTCTAACATCATCCGCTCCTTAACTGACGATCATGTCGTCGCGGTGCACCGCTACCGGGCCATATTCGTAACCGAGGATCTCGCCAATTTCCTGGCTGTGATGACCGGCAATCATGCGCATGGCATCGCTATTGTAACGCGTCACGCCGTGGGCGATATCTCGCCCTTGCAGATTGCGAATGCGGATCACTTCACCGCGCGAAAAATTGCCCTGCACCTCACGAATCCCTTTTGGCAGCAGCGAGCTGCCGCGTTCGAGCATCGCGGCCAGCGCGCCATCATCAATGGTGATTTCACCGGCAGGCGGCGCGCCAAAGATCCAGCGTTTGCGGTTCTCCAGCGGCGACTGCTGCGCATGGAAGCGCGTGCCAACCGGTTTGCCATACAGCACGTCACTGATCACGTCGGGACGGCTGCCCGCAGCGATAATCACATCAATGCCGGCGCGGCAAGCGACGTCGGCCGCCTGCAGTTTCGTCGCCATGCCGCCGGTGCCGAGGCCGGAAACGCTGCCGCCGGCGAGGGTACGCAGCGCGTCATCGATCTGGTGTACGTCGCTGATCAATTCAGCTTCAGGATTCGTGCGTGGATCGGCGGTGAACAACCCTTGCTGATCGGTCAGCAGCAGCAGTTTATCGGCACCGCCAAGCATCGCGGCCAGCGCCGACAGATTGTCGTTGTCGCCGACTTTAATCTCCGCGGTCGCCACCGCGTCGTTCTCGTTAATCACCGGCACGATGTGGTTGTCGAGCAGCGCACGTAGCATGTCACGCGCGTAGAGGAAGCGTTCACGATCTTCCATATCGGCGCGCGTCAGCAGCATCTGTCCAATATGAATGCCGTAAATAGAAAAAAGTTGTTCCCACAGCTGGATCAAACGGCTCTGCCCCACCGCAGCCAGCAGCTGCTTTGAGGCGATGGTAGGCGGCAGTTCGGGGTAACCAAGGTGTTCGCGTCCAGCGGCGATGGCGCCAGAGGTCACAATAACAATGCGATGGCCCGCCGCGTGCAGTTGTGCACACTGACGAACCAGCTCCACCATGTGCGCCCGATTCAACCGACGCGAACCGCCGGTGAGGACGCTAGTACCCAACTTGACCACAAGGGTCTGACTGCCACTCATGTTTTTCCTGCCATGTAAGAAAAAAATCTGCGAAGGGACGTTTTATCAGGAGTGAGCAAGGAAGCCAACAGCAGCAAGGGGAAAAGCACAAAAATCCGCGGACAATGCGCTAGACCAAAAGTTCGCGATTAACAAGAAAACCGAAAAACTGTCATAAAACTTTCATCGCCAACCGGTAAAAAGTCCCGTGTTTTACAAAACCTTTCACGGGTACAACAAATTTTACTCATTGGGATTGATAGCAAAATGAAGAAAAGCACACTGGCATTGGTTGTTTCTGCGCTGGCACTGGCTTCCACCGCAAACGCCGCAGAAGTTTATAACAAAGACGGTAATAAACTGGACTTCTACGGCCGTGTTAAAGCTGAACACTACTTCAGCGATAATGCGTCAAGCGATGGCGACAAATCTTACGTGCGTATCGGTTTCAAGGGCCAGACGCAGATTAATGACCTGATGACCGGTTACGGTCAGTGGGAATATCAATACAACGTCAACAACTCTGAAGGTTCTGACGCTAACACTGGCAACAAAACCCGTTTGGGCTTTGCTGGCCTGAAATTTGGTCAATACGGTTCATTCGACTACGGTCGTAACTACGGCGTGCTGTACGACGTTGAGGCCTGGACGGACGTGTTCCCAGAGTTTGGCGGTGACGGTACGGCGCGTACCGATAACTTCATGACCGCGCGTGCTACCGGCGTGGCAACCTATCGTAACAACAACTTCTTTGGTCTGGTTGATGGCCTGCGCTTCGCGCTGCAATATCAGGGCAAAAACGATTCGACCAGCGCCAACGCACGCGGTAGCGCGACCGATACCTCACGCCAGAACGGCGACGGTTACGGTGCATCTCTGGGCTACACGCTTGGTGATACCGGCATCAGCCTGATGTCTGCCCTTACCTCTTCCGATCGTACTAACCAGCAGCAAGCGCGTGCATACGGTTCCGGTGATAAAGCCGATTCATGGGGCGCGGGCATCAAATATGATGCTAACAGCGTTTACCTGGCGGCCATCTACACCGAAACCCGTAACATGACGCCAATCAGCGGTACGGATTCCGCTACCGGCGCATCAGTATCTGGTGCAGCGAACAAAGCGCAGAACATTGAATTGGTTGCTCAGTATCAGTTCGACTTCGGCCTGCGTCCTTCCATCGGTTACGTTCAGACCAAAGGCAAAGACATCGAAGGTATCGGCGATGCGGACCTGGTTAAATACATCGATGTGGGCGCGACTTACTACTTCAACAAAAACATGTCGACCTTTGTTGATTACAAAATCAACCAGCTGAGCGACGACAACCGTCTGTCACTCAATAACGATGACATCGTGGCCGTTGGTCTGACTTACCAGTTCTGATTTCGTATTACCCTTGTTGTGTCTATAAATTGTGTCTATAAAAAAAGAGCCGGCTCATCACCGGCTCTTTCTTGTTTAATCACGCTACGTTTTATCAGGCGCTCAGTTTTACTGGCTCGTCTTTAAACCCTTCCGCCGGTTTCAGATCCAGCTTCTGCTCATGCAGCATGGCTTTCAGGCGCTCATGGAAATTACGCAGCGTGCTTTCCACTTTGGCATTGTTCTCTTTGCCCTTGATGGTTGCTGCGCCCCAATCACCTGCTTTATCAAACAGACCGAAGTGGTACTCATAGGTAAAGTGATCTTCATGGGCTTCCAGCGTCATCCACCAGCCCCAGAATTCACGCAGTTCCGGTGCCGGCTTGACGTTGACGCAGGCCGCCAGGCAATCAAAGAAGAAACGCGTCTCTTCACATTTCCCCTCGCGAATATACGGCCCCAATTCGGTGAAGCGCTTAAGCAGGCGACTACGGGGGTGACCACTCGGTAACGTCATGCAAACTCTCCCTCAAATAAACCGTATCAAATGCATTTTTAGCTTCCCATGAAACTAAAAATGGAAAATCCCGGATATAAGTAGTAGCAGAGGTTCGCGCTTTCGCCAGTTAGTTTTTCAACTGTTTTTCCAGCCAGTCACAAATTTGATTCAACGCCTGGTCAAAACTGGCAAACACCGGTTTGGCGGGAATCGCCAGCGTCTTGCCCTGCGAGGATGAGTTAGCGATCAGCTGCGCATCCTCTTGCGGGCCAAAAATATCATCCGGCCAGTACGCCGCCAGCATCGGTGTTGGCGTGCGGCGCCCCAGCAAACCCTGCACCTTCAAGGAGTAGCGATTGAGTTCGATGCGCAAATTGCTGTCGGAGGTGGATGACATGCCGAGACGGCTAGCCAGCATATCCATATACATATCCGGTAACTGCTGCTGTTGCTGCGCATCAACAAACACGCTGTGCACCATGGCGCCGAGCGTGGCAACGGCGCGCAGGCGCGGCACCTCAAGATAAGCCAGACGTGTCGCCACATTGGCACCGAAGCGATAACCCAGCAGCGCCACACGCGTATGATCGATCCACGGCACGTTGCTCAGCTCGCGCAGCACTTGCTGATGCAGCTGGCTGGTATCTTGATTGAGCGTCCATTTGCTGCTGAACCCTACCGACGGCATATCCAGCGTCAGCATAGCGATGCCGCGCGGCGCAAGATAATCGTGGAATAGGCGATAGTGATCGCTCTGCAAGGAGTCGAGACCGCCGCACAGCAGCACCGTTGGATACGGCGCTTCGGCCTGCGCCGGCATGTGCAGGAAGCCGGTCACCGGCGCGCCACCGCTTATCGGGAAGGTCAGCGATTTCAGTTCACCCGGCAAGCGCTGCGTGGCTTCCTCATAGGCGCGATTGGCCAGCACCTGCGCCTGATCGGCCAGATCGTCGCCCTTAATATAAGGATAGGCGGCAAGGCTGAACAGATTGGCGGCGTGCAGCCAATGTTGACCGGCGGTTTCATGATTCTCGCTTTGCATCGCCTGCTGCTGCCACAGCGCTGCCTGCTTCGACCACTCGTAATTCCAGTTGCCGCCGCGATAGCCGATCACCGTGTCGAGCAGGGCTTCATTGGTGCGCTCGAAATCGCTAACGGCAATACGCGCCAGCACCTCGCTGATCTCCTGTGGCGACAGACCACGCCATGTCCACAGCAGCTTATTCAGCATGCGGTACCAGCCGCGCTGGGTGTCACCTTCGAGGGCGTTATGCACCTGTACCGCCGCGTGATGCTGGCGGCGCACTAATGAAGAGGTTTCCGGGTGTTTGAAACGGGGTTTGAAGAGTTCTTCGCTCAGGTTTTTATCAGACATCTTAGTGATTCTCCTGCCAACATCATGGCGATGGCTAAGAGTGTACTGCACCCGCCATACGCGCGCGAGGCGCAGAAAGCACAACGCCCGGCATAACCGGGCGTTGTTTGCGATGCATCAATTAGCTTTTGACGATTGGCGGAATGTACACCACGCCCATGTCCCAAGGCTGCTCGATCCAGGTGTTCTGCGGGATGTCGACAATATAGTCGTCTACCAACGCACGGCCAGCCGGCTTGGCGAAGATGGTGCAGAAACGCGCTTTTGGATACATATCGCGAATCGCCTGCGCGGTGCCGCCGGTATCCACTAAATCGTCAATCACGATGAAGCCTTCACCGTCGCCTTCTGCACGCTTCAGCACTTTCATTTCGCGCTGATGGTCGTGATCGTAGCTGGAGATGCAAACGGTATCGACATAGCGAATACCCAGTTCGCGCGCCAGCAATGATGCCGGAACCAGACCACCGCGGCTCACCGCAATGATACCTTTCCACTGTTCCACAGGAAGCAGGCGCTGGGCCAGTTTACGGGCATGAATTTGCAACATGTCCCAGGTTACGACGTATTTTTCGCTCATATGAAGGAATCCCGGCCAAGAAACTTGGCTTAAAAAATATGCAAGGGGGAAAAGGTTGCGCGAGATTATAAGGATCTGACGCCTTAAAAACCAGCATCTGTCTTACTGGTTGCAGGTTTTTAGCGCGCCTGATTACGCACCCGGCGAGAAACAGTGATATTCTCAGGCCCATCACGTCAGATGTTCTGACGACGATTTTTACTGGAAACCCGCGTGCGTGCGGTATGTCCGCCACGCTGACACAGGAGACGCATGGTGTCTGAATTGTCGCAACTTTCACCCCAACCGCTGTGGGATATTTTTGCCAAAATCTGTTCCATTCCGCACCCTTCTTATCACGAAGAAGCCCTGGCCGAATACGTTGTTGGCTGGGCAAAAGAGCAAGGTTTTTGGGTTGAGCGCGATCAGGTTGGCAACATCCTGATTCGAAAACCCGCTACGGCTGGCATGGAAAATCGCACGCCGGTGGCGCTGCAGGCGCACCTCGATATGGTGCCGCAGAAGAACAATGACACAGTGCACGACTTCACCAAAGATCCGATTCAGCCGTACGTTGACGGCGAATGGGTGAAAGCGCGCGGTACCACGCTGGGCGCGGATAACGGCATTGGTATGGCTTCTGCGCTGGCGGTACTGGCTGATAACAGCCTGATCCACGGTCCGGTCGAAGTGCTGCTGACCATGACCGAAGAGTCCGGCATGGACGGTGCATTTGGTTTACAGCCGAACTGGCTGCAGGCCGACATTCTGATCAACACCGATTCCGAAGAGGAAGGCGAGATCTACATGGGTTGCGCCGGGGGTATCGACTTCATTACCACCCTGCCACTGACGCGTGAAGCTGTCCCGGCGGGCTATGAGACCCTGAAGCTGACGCTGAAAGGCCTGAAAGGCGGTCACTCCGGTGCCGACATTCACCACGGTCTGGGCAACGCCAACAAGCTGCTGGCGCGTTTCCTGGCGCTGCACGCGCGTGAATTCGACGTACGTTTGATCGAATTCACCGGCGGTACGCTGCGCAATGCCATTCCACGCGAAGCCTTCGCGACGCTGGCCATCGAAAGCCATCAAGTGGATGCGCTGAAATCTGCTGCGGCACATTTCCAGGCGACGCTGCTGAACGAGCTGGGCATTAAAGAGAAACACATTGCGGTGGTTACCGAGTCGCTGGCGCACCAGGGCCAGGCGTTAAGCACTGACAGCCGCGATCGTTTCCTGAACCTGCTGAATGCCACGCCAAACGGCGTGATCCGTAACTCCGACGTCGCTAAAGGTGTGGTGGAAACCTCGCTGAACGTCGGCGTGGTGACCATGGATCAGAATAATGCCGAAATTATCTGCCTGATTCGTTCGCTGATCGATACCGGTAAAGATTGGGTGGTTGAAGTGCTGACCTCGCTGGCCGATCTTGCTGGCGCGCAAGGCGCACCGAAGGGCGGCTACCCAGGCTGGCAGCCCGATGCTGACTCACCGGTAATGGCGCTGACGCGTAAAACTTACGAAGCGCTGTTTGGCAAAACGCCAAACATTCAGGTGATTCACGCCGGTCTGGAGTGTGGTCTGTTCAAGAAGCCGTACCCGGAAATGGATATGGTTTCGATCGGTCCCACCATTACCGGCCCGCACTCGCCCGATGAGCAGGTACACATCGAGAGCGTCGGTTTGTACTGGAAGCTGCTGACTGCGCTGCTGAGCGTAATGCCAGAAAAAGCGTAAGTTTGCGCTTTCGCGAGCAACCCGGCTTCGGTCGGGTTTTTTTATGCCTTGCGCAAATTAATGCACAGTCGACAAAATCTTTGCAGGCATAGCGTCGAGTTGCCCTTTATGGCGATCGACTTCCCCAGCATATTGCCCTGACAATCTTGCTTCCCACCTCCTGATTCCTCCAACTCTTTCCTGCTCTTCAGCTTTAGCCGCCATCATGTCCAGATGTCCGGACGGCTAAGAAGATTTCGTGCTAGCTTATGCCGTTTCGATTGTTGCCCAGAGTGAGGGTTCAGGAAAAAATGCCTCCCACTCAAATAATTAAAGGCCCGGCTTCATGACTGCGATCAACCGCCTGGAGATGCGTAATATCTCCATCGCCTTTGGCGGTTTCGCCGCGCTAGCGCAGGTCGATTTCCTCACCGCAGGCGGTTCGGTACATGCCTTAACCGGTGCCAACGGCGCCGGAAAATCAACGCTGATGGCGGTGCTGGCTGGGGCGCATGCGCAGTACAGCGGTGAGATTCTGCTGGACGACGTACCGGTGATGATTCGCTCGCCGCGTGATGCCAAAAAGCTGGGCATCCATCTGGTCCAGCAGGAAGTCGATGTGGCGCTGGTGCCGCAACTTAGCGTGGCGGAGAACATTCTGCTCGATCGCTTAGCCGAGCCGGGGCACCTCTATAACTGGCGCGATATACGTCGCCAGGCGCGTGCTTTGCTGGCGCAGCTGCAAGTGAACATTGACGTCAATCGTCTGGTTGAACGCTGCACGCTAGCGGAGAAGCAGCAAATTCTGCTGGCTCGCGCGCTCTCGCACCACTGCCGCTTTCTAATTCTTGATGAACCTACCGCTCCGCTCGATCAGCACGAGAGCGAGCGCCTGTTCGCCGTGGTGCGTCGCTTACAGTCCAGCGGCATTGGCGTGGTGTTTATCTCGCATCGTATTCACGAATTGAAAGCGATATGCGATCGCCTGACGGTGCTGCGTGACGGACGCCTGATCGAAAGCTGTCCGATGGCCGCGCTGAGCGGCGAGCAAATCGTTGAGAAGATGCTGGGACATCAGCTCAACGATGTCTTTCCGCCCCGTCGCACGCGTGAGGCGCGACCGCTGCTGCTGTCGGTTGACGGCTTGCACGACGATCAGTTACTGCAGGACATTTCGCTGCGGCTGCACCAGGGCGAAATCCTCGGCATTGCGGGTTTAGCCGGTGCCGGTAAAACCGAACTGTGCAAAGCGCTATTTGGCGCCAGCAAAAGCCGCGTTGAGAAAGGCGAACTGCACGGCAAAGCATGGCGACCGCGTTCACCCCACGACTCTGTCGAGAACCGCATGGCGCTGGTGCCGGAAGAGCGGCGCAAAGAGGGCATTTTCATCGATGAACCCGTCAGCATGAATCTCAGTATCAGCGCTGATAACAGTTTTTCGCGCTGGAGCGTGTTCGGTCATCGCAAGGCATGGCGCTGGGCCGAAGAGGTGATTCAACGCCTGAATGTACGCACTACCGGACCGGCGCAAACCCTGCGTCGCCTGTCCGGCGGTAATCAGCAGAAGGTGGCAATTGGCAAATGGCTGCGCAACAACGCCGATGTACTGATTTTTGATGAGCCCACAAAGGGCGTTGATATCAAAGCCAAAACCGAGCTATTCAGTTTGATCGCAGGCTTAGCGCGCGAAGGGAAAGGCATCATTTATGCTTCGGGCGAGTTTTCTGAACTGGTCGGTTTATGCGATCGCATTTGTGTGCTCTGGGATGGGCGCATTGTGGCAGAGATGGAGGGCACAGACGCCACAGAAGAGACACTTCTGCTTTATTCCACCGGAGGAACACCTGCGTGAGCAGCAAAGAACTATCCCTAACCCCGCAGCCTTCTCTGCGCCATCAGCTTTTCGATTTCCTCTATAAATGGGGCATGTTGCTGACGGTGGTTATTCTGATTGCCGCGTTTGGTCTGGCCTCAGACAGCTTCCTTGAGCCCACCAACATCATCAACATCCTGCGTTCGATTGCCATCGTGACGGTAATTGCCATCGGCGTATCGATTTCACTGACGATTGGCGGCTTTGACCTGTCAGTCGGATCGACGGCATCGCTGGCCAATGCGCTGGTGATTTCGCTCTTCGTCTGGCACGGCTTTGGCACCACCGAAGCCATTATTATCACGCTGCTGCTGTGCACGCTGGTGGGATTATTCAACAGCTTCTTGATTGTGATTCTGCGTATTCCCGACATGCTCGCCACACTGGCCACGCTATTTGTGATTCAGGGCGTGGCGATGACCTACAGCTTCGGCGGGTCGATCACGGAAAATATGGTGCTGCCAAGCGGTGACATGGCCGAGGGCACCATTCCCGCTGCTTTTGGCCTGCTCGGCCAGGTGCCAACCATCGTGATTATTATGCTGGTGGTGACGATAGTGGCGCAGCTGGCGCTATCGCTAACCAAGCACGGTCGTCGCATGTATGCGCTCGGCGGTAATGCGGAAGCGGCGCGGTTATCGGGCATCCGCACCACCCGTTATCGCGTGCTGGCCTATGTGCTTTCATCGCTGCTGGCTGGGCTGGGCGGCATTCTGCTGGCTTCGCGCATCGGCTCTTCGCAGGTGAATGCCGGCGGCGGTTACCTGATGGACGCCGTCGCCGCGGCGTGGATTGGCTTCTCACTGGCCGGTTCAGGCAAACCTAATGCGTTAGGAACTCTGGTGGGCGCCGTCATCCTCGGCGTATTGCAGAACGGGCTGGTGATGCTGTCGGTGCCCTATTACGCGATGGACATTATTAAAGGACTGGTGCTGGCGCTGGCGCTGGCAATCACTTACATCCAGCGCCGCTAAGGCGCTGTTATTCAGAAAGAGAGCATAATGAAAAAAATTACCCTTTCGCTGCTGGCAGTGAGCCTGCTGAACGTCAGCGCTGCCTTTGCCGACACCACAACGCCGGTGCCCGCAGCCATCGCCAATCATGAAGGCCCGGTGCGCATTGCCATCATCCGTAACCTCGGTTCCGACGACAACACCACACAGTTTGTGGCCGGTGCAATTCAGCAGGGCCGCAAGTTGGGCTTTAAGGTCAGCACTTTTTTAAGCAACGGCGATGATGCGCGTTTCCAGGATTTTGTTAATCAGGCGATCAGCCAAAAATATGACGGCATTATTCTGTCGCATGGCAAAGATCCCTACTCTACCGCGCTGGTGCAGCGCATCGCCGATGCCGGTATTAAGCTGTCGGTGTTTGATACGCCGGTAAATACGCCAGTGAAGGGTGTGACCGTAACCGCGCAAAATGACGCCTCGCTGGCGCAGGAATCACTCGGCAGTTTGATCAAAGACTTCAATGGCAAAGCGAATATCGTCAAATTATGGGTGGCCGGTTTCCCGGCGATGGATCGTCGTCAGGTGGTGTATGAGAAGTTGCTGAAAGAAAACCCAGGCATTCATCAACTGGAATCGATCGGCGCCGTCTCCTCTGATGTTCAGGGCGATACCGCCAACAAGATTGGCGCGATTCTGGCGAAGTACCCGAAAGGCAAGATTGATGCAATTTGGGGTTCGTGGGATGCATTTAGCCAGGGCGCCTACAAAGCGTTGCAGGAGAATGGTCGTACTGAAATCAAGCTGTATAGCATCGACGTATCCAACCAGGATCTGCAGCTGATGCACGAGAAAAACAGCCCCTGGGTGCAGACCGTGGCGGTGGACCCGAAAACCATTGGCGCGGTGAATATGCGTCTGGTGGCGAACAAGATTGGCGGCGAAACCACGCCTGCAAGCTATGAGTTTAAAGCGGCATCCATTTCGCAGCAGCAGCTGAACAGTCAGCAAGGTGCGGTTAACGTGGCTTCACTGAACAAGATTATCCCTGGCTGGGGCGAGAACAGCGATTTCGTCGCGCCGTGGTTTGCCACGCTGGAAGCGAAGTACGCTAAGAAGTAGTGTTTTGGGTGGGTGCGAGCCAGGCCGCACCATCACCTCACAACCCCAACACAAGCTGCCGCTCCAGCTGCGGATCAACCATAGTGACATGCAATCCCACTAGCCTTACTCCGCGCCCTGCCCGACGATCATCCCATGCCTGACGCGCTACCGCGATCATGTCGTCTTTGTTCAATACCGGCCAGACATGCTCCTGTGTAGTCTGCTGAAAGTCGTTGAACTTGAGCTTTACTCCCTGGCGAGCGATCTGCTTATCCGGCTTGATTGCCGTTAAGCGCCGCTCTAATTCAGCATAGAGAAAATCAATAATCTCCAGACACTGCTCCCAGCTGTGAATGTCCTCCATGAGCGTGCGCTCAACGCCCAGCGATTTACGCTCACGCTCCACCACCACATTGCGTTCATCAATGCCGTTGCTGCGCTCCCACAAGATACGGCCAAACTTGCCAAAGCGTTTCAGCAACAGCGCCAGATCGGCCTGCTGGACATCTGCGCAGGTGCGCAAACCCATCTCTTCCAGCTTTTTCGTCGCCACTTTGCCAACGCCGGGGATTTTGCTCAGCGGCAGCGTCAGTAAAAAACCTGGCATGGCATCCGGTGTAATCACATATTGCCCGTTGGGTTTGTTGAGATCGGAGGCGATTTTGGCGAGAAACTTAATCGGCGCAATGCCGGCCGAGGCGGTCAAACCGGTTTCGCGCAGGATATCCGCCCGAATCGCCTGCGCCATTAATGTTGCTGAGCCGTGACAATGCAGGCTGTCGGTCACATCCAGATAGGCTTCATCAAGGGATAAGGGTTCAATCAGCGCGGTGTAGCGCGAGAAGATGTCGCGGATCTGGCGCGATGCTTCTTTATACGCATCGAAGCGGCCCGGCAATAAACGCAGATGTGGACAGAGTTTTAGCGCCATACCGGTGGGCATCGCGCTGCGCACGCCATATTTGCGCGCGGGATAGTTAGCCGTACTGATCACGCCGCGCTGTACGCGGCTGCCACCAATCGCGATGGGAATATCGCGCAATGAAGGATCATCGCGCATTTCCACCGCCGCGTAGAAGCAGTCCATATCGACATGAATGATTTTCACTTTTGCAACTAACCCAGATTCAATCGAGACCTCTTTATAATACTGGATATTTGTACAGATGCAAAAGTACCCTGATGTTAGCGCGCCCAATTACACCAGGCGACGAATCTCCATGCCTTTATCGGTTTTTTTAATTTCCAGGCGTTTATTCTGCGGATGCTGTGCGATGCCAAGTTCGCCAAACATTTCCACTTCGTAGCCCAGCGCACGTTTTAACAGGTTGAGCAGGCGATTGCGTTTCGGGATCAGAGCCGGCAGATAGTCGCCCCACACCTCAAACAAAATCGCCGGATAGCCTGAGCTCTCCAGCCACTGACGTGCACCTTTCAGCACTTCTAACTCCAGCCCTTCCACATCCACTTTGACGAGATGCGCGGCAGGTAAGTGCAAACTGTCTAAGGTCGCGATGCGTACCGATTCACTCTCTGTAAAGGCGGTGCTGAGCATCTTCTGTTGCGCGCGAATATCAGCATCCAGCGACAGCGCACCGACGTTCACTTCGGTTTGCATATCCAGTACCGGTACGTCAATTTCACCATTCACGTCGCCAATCGCCATCTGCATGGCATGACAATGAAACAGCTGATTGCTAAACAGATTGGCGCAAAGTTGATAAAACACCTGACGCTGGGGTTCGAAAGCATATAATTTTCCGCCCTTCGCCCGGATATGATCGCCCATCGGCACCGACCAGGCGCCTAAATTGGCTCCCACATCGACCAATATCGGACGCTCAATACCTGCGATTAGCAGCTGAGAAATCTGCAGCGTTGTCGGCTCCCAGGCTTTGCCGCCGCGTAAATGCGCATTAATCATATCCGGGCCGGACGACAACATGTAGCTCAGGTTATCAACCTGATAAAGGGACGGGCGAGAGGAGTGTTCCATGGATTATTACCTGATGAAATTGACCGGCGCAGTATAGGCAGACTGATTCCGTTAACAGCCAGGACGCGTCTTGTTTATCATCAGGATTAAGGCGTTTTAAAAACCAGGAAAAAAAGCGAACTTTCTGATCAACAAATTAAAGTTTACAAATTTCTGGTCGTATTCCTTTTAGGAACGCGCCATTTTCTCGGACACTGGCTTGATTAAAAGCCAGACAATGTTAATGTTGCGCTGCGATAGCGGATATTTCCGATAATGCAATACCCGGACGCTTAGCGTCATCATCTCTCTTCACATCAAGGTATCTACAGAATGGGCAGAATCGCATTATTGCTTGCGATGATTCTTATGCCGGTCCTTAGCTGGGCAATTAACCCTGAGCCTGCGCAACCGCTGGCTCCGGTGAGCAAAGAGTTAAAGAAACAATTAATTGGTACACCTGTATTTATTCAGATTTTCAAGGAAGAGCGTACGCTGGAACTGTACGGCAAAATCGGTAATGAATATCGTCTGCTGGACAGCTATCGCATCTGTAATTTCTCTGGCGGCTTAGGACCGAAACGTCGTCAGGGCGATTTCAAAAGTCCCGAAGGCTTTTATAACGTTAAGCTGAACCAGTTAAAACCAGATAGCCGTTTCTATCGCGCCATTAATACCGGTTTTCCTAACCAGTACGATCGCGCTAAAGGCTATGACGGTAACTATTTAATGATTCACGGTGATTGCGTGTCAGTTGGCTGCTACGCGATGACCGATGCATCGATGGATGAGATCTTCGCCTTTACCAACGCCGCGCTGCGTAATGGTCAGCAGGAGATTCAGGTCAATATCTATCCGTTCCGCATGACAGACAGCAACATGCAGCGTCATAAATATTCGACTTACATTAATTTCTGGCGTGAACTGCAGCCGGGCTATGCCTACTTTGTGAAGTACCGTGTGCCGCCAACGGTTAACGTAACGGCAACCGGCCAATATGCGGTGAACAGCACACCGGTGATTTCAACACCGGATGCTGCCTCGAAATCATTCCTGGCGCTCACCCAGGCAAAATAACGCCCATTCGCCTGGCACTATCCGGTGCCAGGTTTCATTACCGGTTAGCGGTTGCGTAGCAATCACCGTCACCACATCCTGCGGCGTAGTCTGCTGCTGAAAATCAATCTCCACATCCTGATCGAGCAGTGTCGCTTTGCCAAATGGTGCACGACGCGTAATCCAGTAGAGATTGGTCGAACAGAACGCCATCAGATAGCGACCATCCGACAACAGCATGTTGAACACGCCCTTCTCACGCATTTCTGCTGCCAGCTCGGCGATGTAGCGGAAAACTGCCGGCCAGTTGCCCGGCGTGCGCGGATAGCGCTCGGTAAGTTTATGCAGAATCCAGCAGAAGGCTTTTTCGCTGTCGGTTTCACCGATGGGACGAAAAGGCCCGGTGTCCAGCTGGCGATACCCTTTAAGCTGTCCGTTGTGCGCGTATGTCCAGTTACGGCCCCACAGTTCACGCGTGAACGGATGGGTATTTTCCAGCGACACTTCACCGCGATTCGCCTGGCGAATATGTGCCACCACCGAATGCGATTTGATCGGGTATTCCTGCACTAATCGGGCAATCGGTGAGTTATAGCTTGGCTGCGGATCTTTGAAAGTGCGACACCCTTTGCCTTCGTAAAAGGTAATGCCCCAGCCATCTTTGTGCGGCCCGGTTCCACCGCCACGCTGCACCAGACCCGTAAAACTGAAACAGATGTCCGTTGGGACATTGGCGCTCATCCCGAGCAATTCGCACATAGCAACCGCCTTAGGTTAGCACCCCTCGCCAGCGGCGAGAGGAACACATCATGACTTAACCATCTCTTTTTCGATTAGCAACATCAGGATATGAATCACTTTGATGTGGATCTCCTGAATGCGGTCGGCATAGCCAAAATGCGGCACACGAATTTCGATATCCGCCGATCCCGCCATTTTGCCGCCATCTTTGCCGGTCAGCGTGATCACTTTCATCCCCTTCGCGCGCGCGGCCTCAACGGCTTTGATGATGTTGGCAGAGTTACCTGACGTGGACAGACCCAGCAGCACATCGCCTTCGCGACCCACCGCTTCGATATAGCGCGAGAACACGTAATCGTAGCCAAAATCGTTGCTCACGCAGGAGAGATGGCTGACATCAGAAATGGCAATCGCCGGGTAGCCAGGACGGTTTTCACGGTAGCGCCCAGTCAGCTCTTCAGCAAAATGCATGGCATCGCAGTGCGAGCCGCCGTTACCGCAGGAAAGCACTTTGCCGCCCGCTTTAAAGCTGTCGGCCAGCAGAACCGCAGCGCGCTGAATCGCGTGAATGTTAGCTTCATCACTCAGGAAGTTGTTGAGCGTATCGGCTGCTTCATTGAGCTCTGAGCGAATAATGTCCTGGTACATAGGGATGTCCTTTTAGAGGAAAGATTGACGCAGCAAGTTTAACGGAATGGGACTAAGCCGCAAAGCGCCCGCCATCAGGAAAAGCGCGACCTGTTGAGGAAGTTTGGCAGCTGTTGCCGTTCGCGCAATGAATTTGTGAGATGTGTTGTAATTGCGATGTAAACAGATTGATAAATTTTGCCCCATATTCTAAACCTACACCCATAACAGGTCAGACCTCTTACTACTTATGGAGTGGTTCATTATGTTGGTTGCCTCAATCATTGCGACGCTAATTTTGCTTAGCGTCTTGTTCTATCACCAAATCTCTCTGCTGCTCAGCAGCGTGATTTTGCTGCTGTGGACCGGCGCGCTGGCGGCCGCTGGCGTGTGGACGCCGTGGCTGCTGGTCCCGCTGGCGATCATTCTGCTGCCGTTTAACCTGCCAGTGATGCGCCGCAGCCTGTTCTCCAAGCCGGCACTGCGCAGCTTCCAGAAAGTGATGCCGCCGATGTCGCGCACTGAAAAAGAGGCGATTGATGCAGGCACCACCTGGTGGGAAGGCGATCTGTTCCGCGGTAAACCGGACTGGCAGAAGCTGCACAACTATCCGCAACCGCGTCTGACGGAAGAGGAACAAGCCTTTATTGATGGTCCAGTAGAAGAAGCGTGCCGCATGGCGAACGACTTCGAAATCACCCATGAAATGGCCGATCTGCCGCCGGAGCTGTGGGCCTATCTCAAGCAGCATCGCTTCTTCGCCATGATCATCAAGAAAGAGTATGGCGGCCTGGAGTTCTCAGCCTATGCGCAAGCACGCGTGCTGCAGAAACTGGCCGGCGTCTCCGGCATTCTGGCGATCACCGTTGGCGTACCGAACTCGCTTGGCCCAGGCGAACTGCTGCAGCATTACGGCACCGACGAGCAGAAAGATCACTACTTGCCGCGTCTGGCACGCGGTGATGAGATTCCCTGCTTTGCGTTGACCAGCCCGGAAGCGGGTTCCGATGCCGGGGCGATTCCCGATACCGGCGTAGTGTGCATGGGCGAGTGGCAAGGTCAGCAGGTGCTGGGCATGCGTCTCACCTGGAACAAGCGCTATATCACGCTGGCACCGATTGCCACCGTGCTTGGCCTGGCATTTAAACTTTCCGACCCGGATCATCTGCTGGGCAATACTGAAGAGCTCGGCATCACCTGCGCGCTGATTCCGACCCACACGCCTGGCGTGGAGATTGGTCAGCGCCACTTCCCGCTTAACGTGCCGTTCCAGAATGGTCCAACGCGCGGTAAAGACATTTTCGTGCCGATTGATTTCATCATTGGCGGCCCGTCGATGGCCGGTCAAGGCTGGCGCATGCTGGTGGAGTGCCTGTCAGTGGGTCGCGGCATTACGCTGCCTTCGAACTCAACCGGCAGCGTGAAAAGTATTGCGCTGGCAACCGGCGCCTATGCGCATATTCGTCGTCAGTTCAAAGTCTCCATCGGTAAAATGGAAGGGATTGAAGAACCGCTGGCGCGCATTGCCGGTAATGCTTATGTGATGGACGCCGCGGCTACGCTGATCACCAGCGGCATTATGCTGGGAGAAAAACCGGCGGTGCTGTCGGCGATTGTGAAGTATCACTGCACCCATCGCGGCCAGCGCACCATTATCGATGCGATGGATATTGCCGGCGGTAAAGGGATTATGCTCGGCGAAAATAACTTCCTGGCGCGAGCTTATCAGGGCGCTCCCATCGCTATCACCGTGGAAGGCGCGAATATTCTGACGCGCAGCATGATCATCTTCGGCCAGGGCGCCATCCGCTGCCATCCGTGGGTACTGGAAGAGATGAATGCCGCAGCGAAAAACGATTTGGTGACCTTTGACCGGGCGCTGTTCAGCCACATCGGCCACGTCGGCAGTAACAAAGTGCGTAGCCTGTGGCTGGGCTTAACCGGCGGCCGCACCAGCGCCACGCCGACCCGCGATGCCACGCGCCGCTACTATCAGCATCTCAACCGTTTAAGCGCCAATCTCGCGCTGCTGTCGGATGTATCGATGGCGGTATTGGGCGGCAGCCTGAAGCGTCGCGAACGTATCTCCGCGCGCCTTGGCGATGTACTGAGCCAGATGTATCTCGCCTCGGCCACGCTGAAACGCTATGACGATGAAGGCCGTAATGCCGCCGACTTGCCGCTGGTGCATTGGGGCGTGCAGGATGCCTTGCATCAGGCCGAAGTGGCGATGGATGATCTGCTGCGCAACTTCCCAAATCGCCTGGTTGCCGGCGCGCTGCGTCTGGTGATCTTCGCGGGTGGACATCATTGCCCAGCGCCGTCTGACAAGCTCGATCACCAGTTGGCGAAACTGCTGCAGCTGCCCTCCGCCACGCGCACCCGTTTAGGTCGCGGTCAGTATCTGGCACCGAGCGCGCACAATCCGGCGGGTCAACTGGAGCAAGCGTTGCAGGATGTGATGGCAGCAGAAGTGATTCACGATCGTCTGTGCCAGCAGCAGAAAAAACACCTGTCGTTCACCCGACTGGATGCGCTGGCGCAGCGTGCTTTGCAGGAGGGTTGGATTGATGAAAGCGAAGCACAGGTGCTGATTCGCGCCGAAGCCAGTCGCCTGAAAGCCATCAATGTCGATGACTTTGCGCCGGAAGCGCTGGCGGTGCCAAAGCCGCAGAGTAAACCCCGTTCGCGCACCAGCGAAGCGGCATAAAATAAAAAAGCCTCCATGCGGAGGCTTTTTTATGGCGATCGCTTTATCCCGCCTGCCGAATGCGCGCAATTAATGCGTCAACATCGGCAACATGATCGGCAGCCAAAATCAGCGTACGTCCTAGCGTTATACAGCTGCGAATGCACTCGGTGCGCATCGTGTCATCGTTAATCTGTTTAAAGTCCGCGACATGCGACATCCCCACGGTACGACGAATCAATTCGGTCCCGCAGTAACCAATGGTATCGCGCCATACCTTATGCAGGAAGGATTCGGCATAGCCCGGATAGGCCAGCGCCACATCACTGGTTTTCGCTTTGGTCAGCTCAAGGAAACGATTGGCAAATTGGTTACAGACATCCTGCACATCACTAAGACGACGCTCGCGCCCTTCTGCCGCTTCACGCGGTGCCAGCAGGCCCGGCAAGCAGCAGTAGTTAATCAGCAGGTTGCCAATCGCGCTGCCGACATCAAAACCAATCGGCCCGAAATAGCCGAACTCTGCATCAATGACTTTCAGGCTGCCATCCGCCACAAAGATGGAGCCGCTGTGCACGTCGCCGTGCAGGAGAGCTTCGGCATCGGCAAAGAAGCGGTGCTTGAGGCCCGCAACAGCGATTTTTAATGCATCATCGCTGCGCAGGCTGACCACCAGCGACTCCAGCGCGGCAGGATACTTGTTGCGCTCGTGGTCAATAAAAGGATCGTTGAAGAACAAGTCTTCTGTGATTTCACACATTTCCGGATTAATGAAACGCGCTACTTCGGCTTTTTTCCGGTGCGGATGCAGGAAAAAATCAGAAGTATGGAACAGCGTCTGCGCCAGATACTCCCCCAGCTGGCGCCCTGCTTGTGGATAGTAAGCGCCGTTCACCAGCTCGCTACGCCAGATACGATGAGTGGAGAGATCTTCCATCACCATTACCGCTAATTCTGCATCGTAATGGGTGACATTAACGGTGTGCTGTGGGCAATGTTTATAGTGCTCAATCAGCGTTTGCGCTTCCAGCCGTGCGCGATCGAGCGTGAGCGGCCAGGATTCGCCCACACAACGCACATACGGCAGCGCCTGTTTTACCACTACGCGGCTGCGGCCTTGGTTGTCGAAGATTTTAAACACCAGGTTGAGATTGCCGTCACCGATCTCCTCGGCGCTCACCAGCGCTGACGGATCGTCCACGCTGCCAAATTTTTTAGCATATTCCACAGCATCGGCAGCGGTGAACGTACGGTATTGCGACATTGCTTTTTCCTCGTGTTTCGACAGTAATAAGCCGTTCAGACGTCTATACATCCGTTACGCATGTTGGCACAATAGCCAGCATTAAGGCAACAGGGATTTCACACAATGCAAACACTTCGAACCACCAGCCTTGAGGTCCGCGATAACCAGCTGTGGATCCTTGACCAGCAGGCGCTGCCACAACAACAAAACTGGCTGCCTTCGCACAGCGTTGCGCAGCTGGTTGAGCATATTCATGCCCTGCGCGTGCGCGGTGCCCCGCTGATTGGCCTCTCCGCCAGTTTGCTGCTGGCGCTGCTTGGCGAACAGGGGACAACGCAGGTGGAATTAGCTGCCGCTCTGGAGGTTCTGCGTGCCGCCCGCCCAACGGCGGTGAACCTGATGAATAACCTGGATCGCATGAAAGTGGCGCTGGCGGAGAACGATTTTGTCGCAGCGTTAAGCGCTGAGGCGCTGCGGCTGGTGGCCGAAGATAAACAGCTGTGTGACAACATCGCCCGCGCCGGTAGCGCGCTAGTGAAACCGGGCAGCCAGTTGCTAACCCATTGTAATACCGGCGGTCTGGCGACAGCGGGGGTGGGCACCGCGCTGGGCGTGATCGCCTATGCCCATCAGCAAGGTTTGGTGAAAAATGTCTGGGTTGATGAAACCCGACCGCTGCTGCAAGGCGGCCGTTTAACCGCATGGGAACTCGGTGAGCTCAACATTCCTTACCAGTTGATTACTGATTCGATGGCCGCCAGCTTAATGGCGCGCGGCGCGGTAGATGCCATTTGGGTCGGTGCAGATCGCATCGCCGCCAATGGCGATGTAGCAAACAAGATTGGTACTTACAGCCTGGCCGTGCTGGCGCAGTATCACGGCATTCCGTTTTATGTGGCAGCACCGTATACCACGCTTGATCGTCTGTGCCCTAATGGCGACGCGATACCGATTGAACAACGCGCCGCCAGCGAAGTGACCGGCGTGTCAGGCAGTTTTGGCAGCGTGCAGTGGGCGCCCGAAAACGCAGCGGTGTATAACCCGGCGTTTGATGTAACGCCTGCGGCGCTGATTAGCGGTTGGGTGCTGGATACCGGAGTGGTGACACCTGCACAGGTTCAGGAAGGGATATTTTTGCCTTAAGGTAGGCTGGATTGTGCTGGCAGTCCCCCATCCCGACCTTCCCCCATAAATGGGGGAAGGAGACGCTGCCACATGCAGCTTCAGCACTGACATACAGCAGCGTCATCCTCCTCCATTTATGGGGGAGGACCGAGGAGGGGGACAGCGAGCACAATCTAGCTCGCAAAGCACACTCAAAATCACGCCAAACGCGGATACGCATCGGCAATCTGGTCACCGGTGAAATTCGCCACCCAGCCTTCCTGATTGTCAAAAATACGAATTGCAGTGAAGTGCGGCTCAGAGCCCATATCAAACCAGTGCGCGGTGCCAGCAGGTACGGAAATCAGATCATTTTTCTCGCACAGAATCTGATAAACCTCGCCATCGAGATGCAGACAAAACAGTCCTGAACCTTCAACGAAAAAGCGCACTTCGTCTTCGCTGTGGGTATGTTCATTGAGAAACTTGGAGCGCAGCACCTCTTTCTGCGGATTATCCGCGCGCATGCTCAGCACGTCCCAGCTTTGATAGCCCTTCTCGGCGACCAGGCGATCAATCGCATGCTGATAAGCCTTAATCACCGTCTCAGAATCGGGATCAACGCCCAGATCGCGATCCGCTTCCCAACGCTCAAAACGCACGTTTTTAGCGTTAAGGCGATCGCGAATCGCTGCTGCATCGGTACTGTGCCACACCGGCTGATTGGCTTCGGTATCGGTAAAAATGGTCAATGCACTCATGTTAAATCGACTCCGGTTTAATCTGTGAAAAATCATTTACCTGATGATGACGACTAACGTTATCCGCCGCGTCACGAATTAACTGCACCGTGTGCCAGCCCGCTAGTGCCGCCGCGTCCAGTTCCTGATGAATATCCGACAGGAACAGGATGGCGTCGGGTGCGAGGCCAATTTTTTCAGCGATGTTGCGATACGACTGCGTTTCACGTTTCGCGCCCACGCCGGTATCAAAATAGCCGCTAAACAGCGAGGTTAAATCACCTTCATCGCTGTAACCAAATAACAGTTTTTGCGCGGCGATCGATCCCGAGGAATATACATACAGGCCAAGGCCCTGCTGCTGCCAGCGCTGCAAAGCTGGCAGCACATCCGGATAAAGGTGGCCGGTAAACTGGCCCTCAAGGTAACCGGCTCGCCAAATCATGCCTTGCAACGCCTTCAAGCCCGGCGACTTACGATCCTGATCGATATAGCCAATTAACGTAGTGATGAGTTCGTCGAGCGAGGCCTGCGCACTTCCCGACTCTTCCCGCACCGCGTTGAGTGCCGCAGCCACGCCTGCATCGGCCTCATTCTCGCGTACAAAGGCGGCTAAATGCTGACGTGCATAGGGAAACAGCACCGTGTGGACGAACTGGATATCACTGGTGGTGCCTTCAATATCGGTAACAATGGCGCGGATCATTTTGCCTCCAGCAGGCGACGTTGCAGTTCACAAGCAAACAGGAATTCCAGCCCTTCCAGATGGCGGCGCGCTTCGTTCACGTCCTTGCCCCAACAGGTCAGACCGTGACCGCGCAGCAGAAAGCCATATTGCAGCGGCGAGTGTGCGGCAAAGGCGGCGATACGCTCGACCAGCGCATCAATATTCTGATCGTTATCGAATAACGGAATAGCGACGGTATTGAGGTGAGAATGCTGACCAGCCAGCGTTTTTTGCATCTCATAGCCACTGAGCAGCAGTGCATCGCTCTGCTCGACGCGCGACAGCACGGTGGAGTTAACGCTGTGGGTATGCAATACCGCGCCAGCCTGGGGGAAGAGACGATAAATCAAGGTATGCAGACCGGTTTCTGCCGATGGGGTGCGTCCCGATGGCACCGCGTTGGTGGCGATCTCCACCTGCATAAAGTCATCACGCGTCAGGCTGCCTTTATCTTTGCCGGACGCACTCAACAGGCAATATTCCGCATCCTGCCGCACCGACATATTACCGCCGGTGGCGGGCGCCCAGCCTTTACTACCAATCCAGTGACAGGCGGCCACTAAATGTTCCAGTGGGAGAAAATCCGTCATAGCGCTATACAGGCTCCGCAGGTTAGTTTAGACGTCTAAGCGTCTCGATTGCCAAATATTAACATCCTGTTTATAGTGGCAGCAACACAGGGTTTCTCCGCAACGACATTCGCGCTTAAGGCCACAAATAATGACGCAGCACAACCTGATCCCCGAGAGCAAACTACCGGCGCTCGGCACCACTATTTTTACGCAAATGAGCGCGCTCGCGCAGCAGCACAACGCCATCAATCTCTCGCAGGGCTTTCCCGACTTCGACGGTCCACGCTATCTGCAAGAGCGTCTGGCTTATCACGTTAGCCAGGGCGCGAACCAATATGCACCGATGATCGGCACACTGCCACTGCGTGAGGCGATTGTTGAGAAAACCGCCGAACTTTACGGCCACTCGCCTGACGTTAACAGCGACATTACCGTGACGGCGGGCGCCACCGAAGCGCTCTATGCGGCGATCACCGCGCTGGTACGCCAGGGTGATGAAGTGATCTGCTTCGACCCAAGCTATGACAGCTACGCGCCTGCTGTTCAGCTCGCCGGCGGCGTGTTGAAACGCATTGCGCTACAACCCCCTGAGTTTCGCGTGGATTGGTCAGCATTCCGCAGCCTGCTAAGCGCCAAAACCCGCCTGGTGATTCTGAATACGCCGCACAATCCTTCCGCCACCGTTTGGCGCAAAAGTGATTATGCCGAACTCTGGCAGGCCATTGCCGAGCAGGAAATCTATGTGCTGAGCGATGAAGTCTACGAGCACATCTGCTTCGCCGAAGCGGGGCATGCCAGCGTATTAGCGCATGCCGACCTGCGCCAGCGCGCGATTGCGGTATCCTCATTTGGTAAAACCTTCCACATGACCGGCTGGAAAGTCGGTTATTGCATCGCACCCGCCGCCCTCAGCGCGGAAATCCGCAAAGTGCATCAGTATTTGACCTTCTCCGTGAATACACCGGCACAGCTGGCGATTGCCGATATGCTGCGCCAGCAGCCCGAACACTATCGCGAGCTGTCTGAATTCTATCGCGCACGCCGCGATCGGCTGATTAAGGCGCTCTCCACCAGCCGTTTCAAGGTGTTGCCGTGTGAAGGCACCTACTTCCTGATAGTGGATTACAGCGCGATTTCCGATCTGGACGATGTCAGTTTCTGCCAGCTGCTGACCAAAGAGGTTGGCGTGGCGGCGATTCCGCTGTCGGTATTCTGCGCCGAACCTTTCCCGCACAAGTTGATTCGCCTGTGCTTTGCCAAACAGGAAGCGACGCTCGACGCCGCTGCGGAGCGCTTATGTCAGCTTTGAAAATTACCGTGCTGCAGGAAACGCTGAGCTGGATGGATGGCGCCGCCAACCTGCGCCATTTTGACGGCGTGCTGAAGGGGATTGAAGCCCGCGACATCATTCTGCTACCGGAGATGTTCACCACCGGTTTTGCCATGGAAGCCGCCGAAAGCTCGCTGCCGCAGGATGAGGTAGTGGCGTGGCTGCATGCGCACGCGCAATCCAGCAATGCCTTAGTTGGAGGTAGCGCGGCGATTCAGACAGAAAAAGGCGCGGTAAACCGTTTTCTGCTGGTGGAACCCAACGGCACGGTGCATCAGTACGACAAACGCCATCTGTTCCGCATGGCCAATGAACATCAGCACTATGTGGCGGGCGCAACGCGCGAAGTGTTTGAGTGGCGCGGCTGGCGCATTCTGCCGCAAATTTGTTACGACCTGCGCTTCCCGGTGTTTTCGCGTAATCACAATGATTATGATCTGGCACTGTATGTCGCCAACTGGCCAGCGCCGCGTGCGCTGCATTGGCAGTCGCTACTGCTGGCGCGTGCGATTGAAAACCAGGCTTACGTCGCCGGCTGCAACCGCGTTGGCAGCGATGGCAATAAACATCAATACAGCGGCGATAGTCGCATTATTTCGCCACAGGGTGAGATTCTGGCCGCCGGCGAGCCCTTTGCGCGCGCGCGCCTCGACGCGGAGCTGTCACTGGAAGAGCTACAAGCCTACCGCGAACGCTTCCCGGCGTGGCGTGATGCGGATGCTTACACCTTGAAGTAATTCTTTGCCGCGTAAACACTGCGCGGCAAATCCCCTTCTCAACGCTATCTATGTGCCATCGAGTTTCCTGCTTGGAAACATTGCAGCTCTGCGCTATGATGTTTCCATGTTGGAACATGTCGAGGGAATGATGCACGTTATCTCAAGGAGAGTGTTCACTGAAGCGACACGGAGATTTCCAAATGATGCAGCAGCATTGGATGCCACTTACAGAACCTTAAATGGCAACGTTTTCATCGATCCCGATGCGCTGAAAGCTATTTTTCCAAGTCTTGATCGAATGAAATACCGAGCCAAATGGTGGGTGATTAACGTCGGCGGGAATAATCTCAGAGTGATGTTTTTTGCGGACTTCATTGCCCAACGGATTTTTATCAAACACATAGTGACCCATGCTGAGTATGACAAAGTGGTTAAGCATTATCGGGAGAATAAAGAATGATCGCCGAAGCCATTCAGGCCTCCAATAATCTGATCAAAGCGGTTCCGCTTCTGGGTGGAAGTCAATCAGAAGCTGATTACGAGCAGGCTTTGGAGCTGGTGGAGTATTTGATTGAACATCATCCTGCCCATCCGCTGATTGAAATGCTGGCTGATAAAGTTGCGAAATATGAGGATTCCGCCTCCGAGTTTTCAGAATTCAATAAACGTATCAATACATTGGCTGGCGGTGTTGCATTATTGCGGGTGTTAATGGATCAGCATCATCTCAACCAGTCATCTTTTGTGAATGAGATTGGTCAGCGATCTTATGTGAATCGTATTCTGAAAGGAGAGCGCAAGTTAACGGATAAACATAAGGCCGCATTGGCTAAACGTTTCAATCTGCCGTTCGAGGCGTTTCGCGAAGATTAAAGACAAAAGCCGCAGCGTATTTCGCTGCGGCTTGATTGATTACAGCTCGAACCGATCCAGATTCATCACTTTCGTCCAGGCGGCGACGAAGTCGGCCACGAACTTCTGCCTGGCATCGCTGCTGGCGTACACTTCTGCCAGGGCGCGCAAAATAGCATTCGAACCAAACACTAAGTCGGCACGCGTAGCGCTGAACTTCACTTCTCCCGTCAGACGATCACGGCCCTCAAACAGCTCTTCGCTCTCATCGGTGGCTTTCCATGCGGTACGCATGTCGAGCAGATTAACGAAGAAGTCGTTGCTCAGCACGCCAACGCGATCGGTGAACACGCCGTGCTGGCCGCCATCGAAGTTGGTGCCCAATACGCGTAAACCACCCAGTAATGCTGTCAGTTCTGGCGCACTCAGCGTCAGCTGTTGCGCTTTATCCAGCAGCAGGGTTTCGGTTGAGGAACCTTTCGCACTGCGACGATAGTTACGGAAACCATCGGCCAGCGGTTGCAGGAAGTTGAACGACTCGACGTCGGTTTGATCCTGACGCGCATCGACGCGGCCCGGCGTAAACGGTACTTGTGTCGCGACACCCGCAGCGGCGGCGGCCAGCTCAATACCCACGCTGCCCGCCAGCACAATGACGTCAGCCAGTGAAACTTTGCCCGATTCCTGCTGAATCTTCTGCAGGGTTGGCAGCACATCGGAAATAACGCTGGCGTTAACGGCCCAACCGTTTTGCGGGGCTAATGCCAGACGTGCGCCGTTGGCGCCACCGCGTTTGTCACCCCCGCGGAAGGTCGATGCTGAAGCCCAGGCGGCAGAAACCAGCTGACTGACGCTCAAGCCTGAAGCGGCAATGCGCGCTTTGATGTCGCTGATATCCGCCGGCGTAGGCTGATGAATGGCCTGCGGTAACGGATCCTGCCAGATCAGATCTTCTTTCGGCACTTCCGGACCAATATAACGCGCTTTTGGCCCCATATCACGGTGCGTCAGTTTGAACCAGGCGCGAGCAAAGGCTTCGTTAAACGCCTGCGGATCGTTGAGGAAGCGGCGCGAGATCTTGCCGAACTCTTCATCAAAACGCAGCGTCAGGTCGGTCACCAACATGGTCGGTTTGCGTTTTTTCTCGGGATCAAACGGATCCGGGATAATCGCTTCGGCATCCACCGCTTCGAATTGAATCGCGCCAGCTGGGCTGTGCGTCTGCACCCATTCATATTTGAACAGGTTCTCGAAGAAGTAATTGCTCCACTGCGTTGGCGTTTGCGTCCAGACCACTTCCAGGCCAGAAGTGATGGCATCTTTACCCACGCCGCTGCCGTAGCTGCTGCTCCAGCCAAGGCCCTGCGCTTCAATCGGTGACTCTTCCGGATCAACGCCAACGTGGCTGGCTGCTGCCGCGCCGTGGGTTTTACCCAAAGTATGACCGCCGGCGATCAGCGCCACGATCTCTTCGTCGTTCATACCCATATTGCCGAAGGTGGCACGAATGGCCGGTGCAGCGGATTTTGGATCGCCGCTGGCTTCCGGACCTTCCGGGTTAACGTAGATCAGGCCCATTTCGGTGGCGCCCAACGGGGCGTTGGCCAGCGCTTCCGGATGGCGATGTGCCAGCCATTCGGTTTCGTGGCCCCAATCCACATCCATATCCGGTTCCCACACGTCTTCACGACCGGCACCAAAGCCGAAGGTGCGGAAGCCGGCGTTTTCCAGCGACACGTTACCCGCCAGAATATAGAGATCGGCCCAGGAAATTTTCTGACCGTATTTTTGTTTCACCGGCCACAGCAGGCGACGCGCTTTATCGAGGCTGACGTTATCCGGCCATGAGTTAAGCGGCGCAAAACGCTGCTGACCGCGGCCTGAACCACCGCGACCATCGATAGTGCGATAAGTACCCGCGCTGTGCCACGCCATGCGAATGAACAGCCCAATATAGCTGCCCCAGTCGGCTGGCCACCAGGATTGCGAATCGGTGAGAATCGCGCGGATGTCGGCTTTTAACGCGGAGTAATCGAGCTTGCTGAATTCATCACGGTAGTTGAAGTTGTCACTGAGCGGGTTGGAACGGTTGGAGTGCTGGTTTAACAGATCGACACGCAGCATATTAGGCCACCAGTCGCGGTTAGATGTCCCGCTACCGGCACCGCGTGCTAAAACACTTTTCTCTTCTGACGCCCCGTGATGAAAGGGGCATTTACCTGAGGCTGCTGCATTATCGTTATTGTCGTGCGTGCTCATTTTTCGGCTCCATTGGCTTCACATTGCTTTCTATTATGCGACTAAGATTAGCCGCACTTAAGCCAAGAATATATTTGGATGAACCGAAGGTTTTGATAGTTGCTGGCTTTCAAGCGCAGCCGTGTGACGTGCCGCGCAAAACGGCAAATTAGCTACCGCGATAGGTCGACCACGACCACGGCGAGATGAGAAACGGCAGATGATAATGGCTGCCCGTGGTGCCAATCACGAAATCGATTTGCGCGCTGACGTACAGCGCATCGCGCCCCTCGGCAGCAAAGTAGTCGCCAATCTCCGCGGTCAAACGATAGTGGCCTGGTGCGAGCGGTTCGGGTGTCAGATCTTTGATGCGCCCATCGCTGTCAGTTTCGCCCTCCACCAGCGGCAGCCACCCTTCCGGGCTGTTTTGCTCCAGGGAAACCGCGACGCCAATCGCCGGTTTGCCCAGTGCGGTATCGAGAATATGCGTGGTAATGGTGCTCATGTGATGCTCTCCTTCAGCCGTAACAGGGTAATTTCGCGCAGCTGCGTCAGCGCTTCACGCTGTTCGCTCTGTGCATCATTGTTCAACCGGCGCTGCAATTCAGCCAGCATCTCCTCGCCGCTGCGCCCTTTGGCGCGAATCAGAAACACCCGGCCAAAACGCTGCTCATAGGTTTGATTGCCCGCCAGCATCGCCAGCTGCAGCGCACCGTTGGCCTGCTGCATCGCCGATTGCTCACTGCGCGATAGCGCCGCCTCTTTATTCGCGCCCGCCACCTTATCGCCAATACGTGGATGAGCGCTCAGCGCCTGCGTCAACGCATCGGCCTGCCACAACTGCGCCAGACGATCGGCGGTTTCCTGCAGCGCCGCCACATTGGCAAAAGGTCGCGCAGCCACCAGCGCCTGCTGCCAGGCCGGAATCGCCACGCAGTGCGCAATCGCCGCCTGCGCGGCTTCCGGTGGCAACTGATTGAAGCTTACCAAATCCATATTGCTGCTCCTTTATGCACGCGCGATGTCGCACACCGCTTGCAGATAAGCCTGCACGCCGAGCGCCACATCGTCAGCCTGCACCGATTCCGCCGGATGATGGCTAATACCGCGATGATTACGCACAAACAACATCCCCACCGGCCAACGTTCGGCGATGGCAATCGCATCGTGGCCCGCGCCGCTCGGTAGCGACAGGCTGCGCCCTTGCACGGTTTCCACCGCGTGGCTCAACGCCTGCTGCAGACGCGTATCGCAGGCCGTTGCGGCAATGTGGTAATACTCGTTAGCGCTAAAGGTTAAGCCGCGACGCAGCGCAATCGCCTGCGCCTGAGTCAGCAGCGTGGAGAGCAGGCGCTCTAGCGGCTCATCCTGCGGGCCGCGCACATCCAGCGACAGCTGTACCTCGCCGGGGATAACGTTCACCGCGCCCGGTAAACAGCTCAGCGTACCGACCGTCGCTACCAGCTGCGGGTCGTGCTCGGCGGTGGTGTGTTCGATAAACACCATCCATTCGGCAGCGGCGGCCAGCGCATCTTTGCGATGCGTCATTGGCACGGTGCCGGCGTGGCCGGCTTCGCCGACGAAACTGCAGTTCAGACGACGCGCGCCGTTAATCGCGGTAACCACGCCGAGCGCCAAATCTTCCTGCTCGAGACACGGCCCCTGTTCGATATGCAATTCCAGATAGGCCGCGATGTCATTCACATCGCGCGCCGCGTCGCGGATTTTTGCCGCATCGAAACCGACATCCTGCATCGCTTCCGCCACGGTGATGCCGTTGCCATCGGGATGCGTGACCCAACTTTCGGGCCAGCTGCCGGTTATGCCACGGCTGCCGAGCAGCGTAATGCCGAAACGCGTGCCCTCTTCATCGCCGAAGCCGACAATCTCAATCGCCAGCGGCAAACGCTGTTGACGATCGTGCAGCCACTGCACGGTTTCGATAGCGCTTAACACCCCGAGCATGCCGTCATAGCGACCGGCATTGCGTACCGTATCAAGGTGAGAACCGAGCAGCAGCGCCTGCGCGCCCGGCTGCGTCGCTTCATAGCGGCCACAAATGTTGCCCACCGCATCCTGCCACGTCGTCATGCCCGCAGCCTGCATCCACTCAGCAACGCGTGCGTTAGCGCGCAGCTGTTCCGGCGACAGATAAACGCGCGTCAGCCCCTCTTCGCTTTCACTGATCGCCGCTAACGTGTCACAGCGCACCATGACGCGCGCGGCGGCCGATTGTGCCTCGCTGGCGCTCATCAGGCTTTGTGTCATGCGCGGCTCCCGTAGAGATCCCACGCCGCCTGCATCGCGGCACCTTGCGTGGTGCGGTAACCCACGTGATTCAGCACCGCTTCCAGCGCACTCAGGGTTTGCATCACGCAATCTTTGCGCGCGTTGTAACCCATGGTGCCGATGCGCCACACTTTGCCGTGCAGCGGACCAAAGGAGGTACCGATTTCGATGCCGAAATCCTCCAGCACCAGCTTGCGTACCTGATCGCCATTCACGCCCTGCGGGATCACCACGCCGAGCACGTTATTCATTTTGTGTTTGAGGTCGCCGAAGGTTTCGAGGCCCATGCCCTGAATGCCTTTCAGCAGCGCATCGCCGTGCAGCTGGTGGCGCGCGATGCCGTTATCCAGCCCCTCTTCCAGCATCAGACGCGCACATTCACGCGCGCCAAACAGTGCGGTGGTGGCTTCTGTGTGGTGATTAAGACGCTCCGGGCCCCAATAATCCATGATCATGCCGAGATCGAAATAGTTGGAGTAGATCATCTCGTCGTCGCCATCCTGATGATCGGCGGTGCGAATGCCCTCTTCCACGCACTTACGCTTGCGGATCACCGCTTCCATCTGCGGACTGAGGGTGATCGGCGAGGTGCCGGACGGTCCACCAAGGCATTTCTGCATCCCGGCAGAGACCGCATCGAGGCCCCACGCATCGGTCTCCAGCGCGTTACCGCCGAGTGACGCGGTGGCATCGGTGTAGAACAGCACACCATATTTCTGGCAAATTGCGCCCAGCTCTTCCAGCGGCTGCAGCATGGTGGTGGAGGTATCGCCCTGCACCGTCAGCAGCAGGCGCGGCTGTACCTTTTTGATCGCATCTTCGATCTGATCCGGCGTGAATACTTCGCCCCACGGCACCTCAATGGTGTGCACTTCCGCGCGGCAGCGACGGGCAATTTCACACAGCAGATGACCAAAACGGCCGAACACCGGCACCAGCACTTTGTCGCCTGGACGGATCGCCGACAGCAGGATCGCTTCGATCCCGGCGCGTGAGGTGCCGTCGATCAGCATCGTCCAGCGGTTTTCAGTGCGAAATACGCCACGGTACAGCGCCATCACTTCGTTCATGTAGTGCGTCATCGCCGGATCGTACTGACCAATCAGCTGGCTCGACATGGCACGCAGCACGCGCGGATCGGCGTTAATCGGGCCCGGCCCCATCAGCAGACGCTGTGGCGGATTGATTTGCGAAAATTGGCTGATATCCATGGTGTATTCCTTGTTGAAAGCTTAGAGGCGCACGGTCGAGATAAACTGCTTCAGCTCCGCGGTTTGCGGATTGGCGAACAGCGTTTTACTGTCGCCCTGCTCCCAGACGCGCCCCTGATGCATAAAGACCACGCGATCGCCCACGTCGCGGGCGAAGTTCATTTCATGGGTGACGAGAATCAGCGTCATGCCTTCGGCAGCCAGCTGCTCCAGCACTTTCAGCACTTCGCCTACCAGCTCGGGATCGAGCGCTGAGGTGATCTCATCACAGAGTAAAACTTTAGGCTGCATCGCCAGCGCACGGGCAATCGCCACGCGCTGCTGCTGGCCGCCAGACAGATTAGCTGGGTAATAGTTGATGCGCTCACCGAGGCCAACTTTCTCCAGCATCTGCGTCGCCAGCTCACGGCATTCGGCTTCGCTTTTCTTCAGCACGCGGCGCGGTGCCAGCATCACGTTTTCCAGCGCCGTCATGTGCGGGAACAGGTTGAAGTTCTGGAACACCATGCCAACCGAACGGCTAATTTCCCGCGCCTGTGATTCGCGATCGGTAATGGTCATGCCGCCGAGTTTGATGCTGCCTTCCTGATAGCCTTCCAGCCCGTTCATACAGCGCAACAGGGTACTTTTGCCCGATCCGCTGCGACCGATGATCGAGATCACTTCGCCGTGATCGACATCGAGATCGACCCCTTTCAGCACATGGTTGTCGCCGTAGTACTTCTGTACCTGATTAATGGTGATGAGCGGCATTGAATTTTTTCTCCAGGTACTGGCTGTAACGCGACAGCGGATAACACATCAGGAAGTAACCGAGCGCCACCAGGCCAAACACCTTGAAGGGCTCATACGTCACATTATTCAAAATGGTGCCGGCTTTGGTCAGTTCGACAAAACCGATAATCGACGCCAGCGCGGTGCCTTTAATCACCTGTACGGCAAAACCGACCGTGGGCGCGATGGCGATACGAATGGCCTGCGGCGCCACCACGCGAAACAGCGTTTGACCGAAGGTCAGGCCGAGGCAGCGCGACGCTTCCCATTGCCCTTTTGGCAAGGCGCGAATGCTGCCGTACCAGATATCCACCAGAAACGCGCTGGTGTAGAGCGTTAATGCCAGCGAGGCGGCGGTCCAGGGCGCCACGTCGATGCCGAACAGGCCCACGCCGAAGAAGGCGAGGAACAGCTGCATCAGCAGCGGCGTGCCCTGAAACAGCTCAGTGTAAGCGCGCACCAGGCGCATTGGCCATTTGCGTTTCAGCAAGCGCATAAACAGCAGCGGCAAGGTCACCAGCGTGCCGCCAAAAAACGCCACCAGCGAGAGTAAAATTGTCCAGCGCGCCGCCAGCAGCAGGTTACGCAGGATGTCCCAGTCGGTAAAAGTCGTCATGCCGGCTGCGCTCCTAACCATTTACGTCCCAGCGCCAGCAGCAGTTGGCGCATGGCAATCGACAACGCCAGATAGATCAGCGTGGTCACGAAATAGACCTCAAAACTCAAAAAGGTGCGCGACTGAATCAGGTTGGCGGCGAAGGTCAACTCTTCATACGACACCTGCGATACCACCGATGATCCGAGCATAACAATGATGCACTGGCTCACCAGCGCCGGATAAATGCGCTGCAGCGACGGCGGTAATACCACGCGGATAAAGGTTTGCGTACGGGTTAAGCCCAGCACGCGCCCCGCTTCCCATTGCCCGCGCGGCGTCACCTGAATCCCGGCGCGAATAATTTCGGTGCTGTAGGCACCGAGGTTAATCAACATCGCCAGCAGTGCGGCTTCGCCCGCCGTCAGTTTCAGACCAAGATTGGGCAAACCAAAGACGATAAAAAACAGCTGCACCACAAACGGCGTATTACGAATCAGTTCAACGTACACGCCCCAGAGGCGGCTCGCCCAGCTCGGTTTACCGCTGCGCAACGCCGCGCCGAGAATGCCGAGGCTAACGCCGCCCACGGTGGCGAGCACGGTGATTTGAACGGTGACCCACAGCCCGGCCAGCAGCTCTGGCCAATGTGGCCAGAGATCGGCAAAGTTAAGTTGCCCCATGTTTTATGCGCCGAGGTTGGCTGGCAGCGGCGCTTTCAGCCACTCTTCCGACAGCTTGTTCAGCGTGCCGTCTTTGATGCCCTGCTCAATCAGCGCATTCACTTTCTCTTTTAACGCCGGCTCATCTTTTTTCAGGCCGATGTAGCACGGTGAATCTTTCAACATGAACTGAGCAACCGGCGCTTTATCGGCGTTCTGGCGCGCAATCGCAGCTACCACCAGGTTACCGGTGGCGACATACTGCACCTGGCCAGAGAGATAAGCTGACAGCGTAGTGTTGTTATCTTCATAACGTTTCACCTGCGCCTCTTTCGGCGCGATGTCGCTCAATACCATGTCTTCTACCGCACCACGCGTTACACCGATGGATTTGCCGCTCAGCGCCGCCGCATCTTTCAGCGTGTCGCCTTTCGGACCAAACACGCCAAGGAAGAACGGCGCGTAGGCGCGGGTGAAATCGATCACTTTTTCGCGCTCGGCGTTTTTGCCCATGCTGGAGATCACCAGATCGACTTTATCGGTTTGCAGATACGGTACGCGGTTGGCACTGGAAACCGGCACCAGCTGCAACTTCAGTTTCATCTGTTTGGCGAGGTACTTCGCCATATCGATATCGTAGCCCTGCGGCTGCAAATCGGTGCCCACCGAGCCGAACGGCGGGAAATCCTGCGGTACTGCTACGCGAATCACACCGCGCTTCTGGATATCCTGCAACTGATCGGCCATCGCGCTACCGACCTGCGCCATCAGCAAAGCCGCGCCCGCTACCGCCAATAATACTTTTTTCATTATGCACCCCGGTGAGTTTACGTGAAACAAAAGATTCTTGATGAATCATTCTGCAACTAATGTGCCAACCGCAGCGTCAGGGAAAGAAAGCGGAAAAATTGAGGTTTTACTGAATGCAAGGCGAAAAAAACGGGCATGGCGCCCGTGGGAGTTAACGATCTAAAAGAGTGCAATGCACCATAATGGCGCCCGTTAACGGTGTTCCAGCTCGTCGAGATGCTGATAAAGATCGGCGATTTGGTGGATGCGCTGACGCCCCTGCGACAACATTTCATGTAGCAAGGCGTTGGCCAGCAGATTAATCAGGCTCATGGCGGAGGCGTAACTGTCAAAGGCGGAAACGCTGTCGAGCGGTGCGCACAGCTGCCAGCTCGCCAGCGTAATGATGCCCTGCGCCTGCGGCTCACACAGCGCCAGCACCGGAATGTGGCTCTGCTGCAGCTGCTGCATCAGCGGACGAATGATGCGTGGACGGCGACGAAACGCCATCACCACGACGATATCCTCCGGCGTAATATCCACCAGCTCTTCGCCCAGCGTCTGGCCCGGCTGCGGCAGGACATGCACCTGCGGACGCGCCTGCATCAGCTGCTGACGCAGGTGCAGCGCCACCGGATACGCGTTACGCATGCCGATAATAAACACCCGTTTAGCCACGCCCAGCGCCGCAATCACCTCACAGAACTGCTGCGGATCGATGCTGTTGACCCACTGCGTCAGGTTGGCCATCTCTTGCTTATAATGGCGCGACAGCAAGGTGTTGCCCTGCACCGCATCACGATTGTCGGTGAGCGGCATGCCGCTCTGGCGCAGGATGCGCAGCTCATCGCGCATGTCCTTGTATTTCTCGTAACCGAGACGCTTGAACAAACGGCTCACCGTGGCCTTTGACACCCCGCTCAGCCGCGCCAGTTCGGCGCTGTTATAGCTGATCAGATCATCAAAATGGTCAAACACGAAGTCGGCAATGCGCTGCTCCTGCGGCGACAATTGCGGATAATGACTACGAAGGCGTTCATCAAGTTGTTTCATCATCGGTCCTGTAACTTTCGTTTCACCACAAGCTAGCATAAATCGATCCAGATTGATGTCCGACCAAAACTGGAACAGCTCTTGCTTAGTTTTATGCAGTATCTGCCAGGTGCGCATAACCCCGCACATTCCGTAGCGGCGCAATTTATTGCGCCGCTACGGAATGTGCGGGGATTAAACAGCGTGCTCACAAAAGAACAAGAGAAGAAATCACTATGATACAGAGCAACATGGCACCGTTAGGCATGGCCGTTACGCCGCATCATCTCGCCAGCGAAAGCGCATTAGCGGTGCTGCGTGAAGGCGGCAGCGCAATTGAGGCGATGGTCGCCGCGGCTGCCACCATCGCCGTGGTTTATCCCCACATGAATGGCTTAGGCGGCGACGGCTTCTGGCTGATCGTGCCGCCGAATGGCGATCCGATCGCCATTGACGCCAGCGGCGCAGCGGGAACGCTGGCGCACCTCGATTTCTATCACGGCGAAACCCATATTCCGCATCGCGGCCCGAAAGCCGCATTAACCGTCGCCGGCACCGTCAGCGGCTGGCAGGAGGCATTAACGCTGGCGCAGGAACTGGGTGCTGCGCCGATGCCGTTAACGCGCCTGCTGCGCGATGCGATTCGCTATGCTGCCGACGGGATTCCGGTCACCGCTTCGCAAGCCGCTGCCACCGCCGCCAAGCAGCATGAACTGCAGCATCAGCCCGGTTTTGCCGCCACATACTTACCGGACGGCAGCGTGCCCGCCGCAGGCAGCCGCTTCACCCAACCGGCGCTGGCCAATACGCTGAGCATGCTGTGCGATCACGGGCTGGAGAGTTTTTATCGCGGTGAACTGGCACATCATCTGGCGCGCGAAATGACCGCGCTCGGTATGCCGATCACGCTGGAAGATTTGCAGACGCACCACGCCCGCCGCTGCACGCCGCTGCATCTGGCGCACAGCGAAGGCGATATCTGGAATATGACGCCGCCGACCCAGGGTTTGGTGTCGCTGGCGATCCTCGGCATCACCGATCGGCTGGATATGGCGGGCGCCGATGAGGCGCAAACCGTGCACCGCATCGTCGAAGCCACCAAAAAAGCCTTTGCGCTGCGCGACCAGCACATTACCGATCCGCGCCATATCGACGTTGATATACAAAGCCTGCTGGATGATGCGCATCTCAGCACGCTGGCGGCGCAAGTGGATGAGCAGCAAGCGGCGCCGTGGGGCACCGGGCGCGGACCCGGCGACACGGTGTGGATGGGCGTGATGGACAGCAGCGGGCTGGCGATTTCCTTTATCCAGAGCATCTACCACGAATTTGGCAGCGGCGTGGTGCTGCCCGGCACCGGCATCACCTGGCAAAACCGTGGCGCTGCGTTCAGCCTGCAGCCCGATCATCTGCTGGCGCTGCAGCCGGGCAAACAGCCGTTCCACACGCTAAATCCTGCCGCCGCGCGTCTTAAAGATGGCCGCACCATGGTGTATGGATCGATGGGCGGCGACGGCCAGCCACAAACCCAGGCGGCGATTTTCACCCGCCATGTGATTCAGGGGCATCCTCTGCAACAGGCGGTGAGTGCGCCGCGCTGGCTGCTGGGGCGCACGTGGGGACAATCATCGGATTCACTCAAGCTGGAAGCGCGCATCGCGCCGGAAACGGTGCAGCAGCTGCGCGCGCTCGGCCATGAGGTGGAACTGCTGCCTGATTTCAGTGAAGTGGTCGGCCATGCGGGTGCGATCGTGCGACACAACAACGGCATACTGGAAGGCGCGTTTGATCCGCGCAGCAACGGCAGCGCCGCCGGTTTCTAACGGAGATTTTTTATGAGCAAACAACCGGATTGGGCCACCTATATCGCCCAAATGGAGCAGATACTGGCACTGGAGCTGGACGACGCGCGCCGTGCCGAGCTGCTGACACAGTTCAACCGCATCGCCGCGATGGCCGAGCCGCTGATGGCGCTGCCGCTCGACGATCGGCTGGAAGTGGCAGGAGTGTTCCATCCATGAAACTGTCGTCACTCTCAATTAACGCCCTACAGCAGGCGCTGCGCCAGGGCGAAATCAGCGCCCGCGAGATCGCGCAAACAACGCTAGCGGCGATTGAGCAACATAATCCGGCGCTCAATGCCTGGACCGAAGTGACTGGCCAGCGCATGTTACGTGAGGCCGAGCAAATTGATCAGCAACGCCAGCGCGGCGACGCATTACCGCCGTTGGCTGGCATCCCCTACGCGGTGAAAAACCTGTTTGATGTCGCCGGACACAGCACCTTAGCCGGTGCCAGCCTGTTCAGCGATCGCGCGGCGGCGCGTCAGGATGCCTGGGCGGTAAGCAAACTGCGCCAGTCCGGCGCGCTGCTCTCCGGCATGCTGAATATGGATGCCTACGCCTATGGCTTTACCACCGAAAATACCCATTACGGCGCTACACACAATCCACGCGATTTAACCCGCGTAGCGGGCGGCTCATCCGGCGGTTCAGCGGCAGCGGTGGCGGCGGGTTTGGTGCATTTTTCACTCGGCACCGACACCAATGGTTCGATCCGCGTGCCCGCTTCGCTGTGCGGTATCTTCGGTTTAAAACCGACCTTTGGTCGCCTGTCGCGTAGCGGCAGCCATCCGTTTGTCGCCAGCCTCGATCACATCGGCCCGTTTGCCCGTTCGGTGGAAGATTTAGGTCTGGTGTATGACACTCTGCAAGGCGCGGATGCCAGCGATGCCTTCCAGGCCGCCCAGCCGGTTGCGCCGGTCAGCGATGTACTGCGCCACGGCGCAGAAGGCGTGCGCAGCGCAGTACTCGGTGGTTTCTTCTCAACCTGGTGCAGCGATGAAGCGCGCGCTGCCGTCGCGGTTGTGGCTAAGGCGCTGAATGCGTTAGACGAAGTGACTCTACCGAATGCTGAAATCGCGCGTTCGGCGGCCTTTATCATGACCGCTGCGGAAGGGGGTAATCATTACTTGCCAGCGCTGCGCACGCAACCAGAGCAGTTCGAGCCTAATTCGCGTGAACGCTTGCTGGCTGGCGCAATGCTGCCCTCGGCGTGGTATGTACAGGCACAGCGTTTCCGCCGTCACTTCCAGCAGCAGGTGCTACCGCTGTTTGAGCAGTTCGATGTGCTGATCGCTCCTGCCACGCCGTGCACCGCCACCACCATCGGTCAGGAAACCATTCACATCAACGGCCAGGATTTGCCGACGCGTGCCAGCATGGGCATGCTCACCCAGCCGATCTCCTTCCTCGGCTTACCGGTGTGCACCGTACCGCAGCACACCGCCAGCGGCTTGCCGATTGGTTTGCAATTGATCGCCGCACCGTTTAAAGAACATCTGGCACTGCGCGCCGCCTGGGCGCTGCAACAGCAGGGGCTGACGCTGCCACAAACCACCTTAATGGACGCCTGAAGATGACACCTGAAGATATCGACCGCCCGGTGATACTCGCCGAAGTCACCGCCGCCTTTTACCGTTACGAGCAAGCGCTGATTAGCAATGACGTCGCGGTGCTGGATGAACTGTTCTGGCACGACCCACGCACCGTGCGCCTCGGCGCGGGCGAGAATCTGTATGGCATCGACGAGATCCGCGCGTTTCGCGCCGCGCGCCCGTCAAAAGGCCTGGATCGTACGCTGCGCAATACGGTGATCACCACTTTTGGTGATGATTATGCGGTGTGCAGTACGGAGTTTACGCGCGAGGGCGTGGAGAAGATTGGGCGTCAACAACAGACGTGGGTCCGGATGCCGGAAGGGTGGCGGATTGTGGCAGCACAGGTCAGCTTAATGAGCTGAGGGCGCAGCGTTTCGCCCTGATTGGCAATCAGACTGCTGCTTTTAAGTTTCAAATGCTTTGGGCTTAAGGGCCAGGTCAAGGGCGGTTTCGATCGGCTTTCAGCCGACCGACCCAGGGGAGGCAGTCGCCCCTCCCCTGGGAACCCGGGCTTTTCGGCAGCACTATCGCCCGCTACGCGGGTTCCCTCGTCAAATCCCACTTCCTGACGGACCGGCCCTGATTCGCCATCCTGGCTCAGCAGGCCCTTTCGCCGCCGTCCTGGCGGCTCATCCTGGAAGCAGGCTTCTCCTCGGCGAGAGTGATGCCGACTCAACACCCCCGCTGTAATAAATTTAATAAAATCAAATATTCTTATCGCGATGCGATCTCTTTTTAGGGCAGAGGTTTTGCAGCTGGGTGGGTGTCGTCAGAATTGCCGAACGGAGGGGGGATTCCAGGATGAGCCGCCAGGACGGCGGCGAGAGGCTGCGCTGAGCAGGAGCGAATCGCAGCCGGTCCGTCAGGAATTCACCTGAAGTGAGGGGACCGCGCAGCGGCAATTCTGCCGACAAAGAGACCGGGTCCCCAGGGGAGGGGCGACTGCCTCCCCTGGGTCGGTTGTCCGCAGGACAATCGAAACCGCCCTTGACCTTGACGTTGCCTTTAAGCCTTTAAAAGCAGTCTGGCTGCAAGCCAGCGCCCATCAAGCATCCGGCGCGGGATGCGTCTCAATCCAATGGTCGGCGATTTGCTGCCTTGTACACACCCACACATCCTGATGCTGCTGAATATGATCGAGGAAGCGCTGCAGTCCGCGGAATTTCCCCGGACGCCCCAGCAGGCGACAGTGCATGCCAATCGACATCATCTTCGGGGCGGTTTCGCCCTCCTCGTACAGCACATCAAAGGTGTCGCGCAGGTAGGTGAAGAACTGCTCTGCAGTGTTGAAGCCCTGCGGCGAGGCGAAGCGCATGTCGTTGCACTCCAGCGTATAGGGAATGATCAGGTGCGGTTTTACCGTGCCGTCCTGACAGGTGACCTGCGTCCAGAATGGCAGGTCGTCGCCGTAGTAATCGCTGTCGTAGCTGAAGCCGCCCTGCTCCACCACCAAACGCCGCGTGTTGGGGCTGTCGCGGCCGGTGTACCAGCCGGTCGGCGCTTTACCGAACAAATCGGTTAACACGTCGACCGCCTGCTGCATATGCTGGCGCTCGGTTTTGGCGTCCATCGCCTGATAGTGGATCCAGCGCCAGCCATGGCTGACCACGTCGTAATCCGCCGCTTTAATCGCTGCAACGATATCCGGGTGACGCGCCAGCGCCATCGCTACGCCAAACACCGTGAGCGGCAAACCGCGCTTTTGAAATTCGTTGTGGATGCGCCAGAAACCGGCGCGCGAGCCGTATTCATACAGCGAATCCATCGACATGTGACGATCGGCGTAGCTGGCCGCACCGATGATATCGGAAAGAAACTGTTCGGAACCGGCATCGCCGTGCAGCACGTTATTCTCGGCGCCCTCTTCGTAATTCAGGACGAACTGCACCGCCACGCGCGCCTTACCCGGCCACTGCGCATGGGGTGGCTGACCAGCATAGCCGATCAGATCGCGTGGATAGTTCTTGTTGAAGCTGTACTCTTTCTTTTCAGATACATCACTCATTCTGCAAGTTCCTGTCGTCAGTCCTCAACCAGCACTTAGTTTAGGTGCTGAAATGCCCCGCTGAGCGGTTTTTCGAGCGGATAATCGAGATCGCCATGCTTGCTGGTGCCAAAGCCTAACGCCACCAGCGACTCCACCATTTTCACCGCGGCGCTTACGCCGTCGATCACCGGTAGTCCCAGCTCTTTGGTGAGATCCTGGGCGAGCGTGGCCATGCCGCCGCAGCCCAGCACAATCGCACCGCTGCCATCTTCGCGTTTCGCCTGAATGCAGCGCTGACGCACCTTCTCCTGCGCCACGCCGCTGCCGTCCTCCAGCGCCAGCACCGGCAGATCAATGGCGTGCAACGCAGCACAATGGTGGGTAAAACCGTATTGCTGCAGCAGATGGCGAGCAATCACCAGCGTACGCGGTAAGGTGGTGACGATCGAAAAACGCGTCGCCACCAGCGTGGCGGTGTGCATCGCTGCTTCCGCAATGCCGATCACCGGTCCGCTCGCCAGTTCGCGTGCCGCCAGTAATCCCGGATCGCCAAAGCAGGCAATAATATGGCCGCTAACGCCCTGCTCTTTGCCGCGCTTCACCTGCTCCACCACGCCAATCGCCGCAATGGCTTCATCAAAATGCCCTTCAATCGACGGCACGCCGTGGCTCGGGCATACCGCCAGAATTTCGGTGCCTGGCGCGGCGACCGCGCGCGCGGCGGCACCAATGGTTTCCGTCATCGCCAGGCTGGTGTTGGGATTGATCACCTGGATCAGGCTCATGATGCCGCTCCTTTGTTACCGGCAAATAACCGGGAGAAATCAGGCAAGGTTTCGCCGCTGCGCTCAAAGTGCAGGCTGGCAACAATGTGTTCGAAGTGTTGCTGCAGTGCGGCAGTTAACGCCGGTAGATCTTTTTCCCGCAGCAGATCCACCAGACGATCGTGATGATCGCAACGGCAGCCGCGCTGCCACGGCGCACCGTACGCGGCGATCACCAGCGACGAGCGCTGCGTTAGACGCGTCACCATATCGGTGAGCACTTCATTACCCGATATCGCTTGCAGCTGAATATGAAAGGCGGCAGACAGCCGAATCGCGGCGGCACCATCATGCTGATCGTGCGCCTGCTGCTCGGCTTCAATCAGAGCCGCCAGCGCGGCTAAATGCGGTTGCTGTATGTGGGTCATCACCGCGGGCAAATTTGCGCACTCTAATAAGCTGCGGGTAGCAAAGATATCGCGTGCTTCATCCACACCCGGCGTTGCCACTTGTGCACCACGCCTGGGCGACAAGGTGATCATTTGCACCGCGGCGAGGCGTTGCAGCACCTTACGAATGCCAGTGCGGCTAACGCCAAACACCTCAGATAACGCTTCTTCCGGCAATTTACTGCCCGGCGGCAGTTGATGCTCAACAATGGCGGTGAGAAGCGCCTGGTAGATGGGTTCATCGCGATCGTTCAGATCGGCAGCCGTTTTCTGGCCTGTTTCACTCTTCATTACCTGCTCCGGTAAGTGACTGTGTGCTGCACATCGTATACGTGAAATGAATTTTTTGTATACAAGAAATCAAATGTGGCCTGGATCCTGCAATACCGTTTCACGCTGTGATTATTCTTCCATGATGTAGACAGGAGCAGGTTTCATGCCAAATCATTCTGAAGTGACCTCGCGGGTGGCCTCTGAAGCCAACGCACAATACAGTCCGCGCCTGTGCAATGACGATCTGGCGCCAACGCGCGACCAGAACTGGTCGTGGTGCAACATCTTTTCTTTCTGGATGTCGGATGTGCACAGCATGGGCGGCTATGTCGTTGCCGCCAGCTTCTTTACTTTAGGTCTGGCGAGCTGGCAGGTTCTGCTGTGTTTGTTAGTGGGCATCTGCATCGTGCAGCTGTGCGCTAATCTGGTGGCCAAACCGAGCCAGATGGCAGGCGTGCCGTACGCGGTGATTTCGCGTCAGGCGTTTGGCGTGTTTGGTGCCAACATCCCGGCGATCATTCGCGGGCTGATCGCCTTTGCCTGGTACGGCATCCAGACATATCTGGCGGCCAACGCGTTAATGCTGGTGCTGCTGAAGTTCTTCCCGACGCTTAGCAGCATGACGCAGAGCAGCTGGCTCGGCTTATCGCAGCTGGGCTGGTGCTGTTTTGGTGTGATGTGGTTACTGCAGGCGATGGTGTTCTGGCATGGGATGAACGCGATTAAACGCTTTATCGATGTCGCGGGTCCAGCGGTATATGTGGTGATGGTGGCGCTGGCTGGCTGGATTGTATACAAAACCGGTTTCGACGGTATCTCCTTCACTCTGGCCAGTAAACAGCTAAGCACCGGCGAGCAAACCTGGCAGATGATCACCGCCACCGCGCTGGTGGTCTCTTACTTCTCGGGTCCGCTGCTCAACTTTGGTGACTTCTCACGTTACGGTAAAAGCATGGGCGAAATTCGTCGCGGCAACCGCTGGGGCTTACCGTTCAACTTCCTGCTGTTCTCGATTGTCACCGTGGTGATTGTTTCCGGTACTCAGTCGCTGTTCGGCAGAATGATCACCGATCCGATTGAGACCGTCAGCATGGTGGGTAACGACGTGGCGGTGGCAATTGGCCTGCTGACCATGATAATCGCCACCATCGGCATTAATATCGTGGCCAACTTTGTTTCGCCAGCGTTCGACTTCTCTAACTGCTCACCGCAGAAAATCAGCTTCCGTACCGGTGGCATGATTGCTGCGGTTGGCTCGGTATTGCTGACGCCGTGGAACCTGTTCCAGTCACCGGAGCTGATTCACTATACGCTGGATGTGCTGGGTGCGTTTATTGGGCCGCTGTTCGGTATTCTGATTGCTGATTTCTATTTGATTAAACGCAGCAAAGTCTACGTTGACGATCTGTTTGATGACACGCCGAAAGGACGTTACTGGTATCGCGGCGGCTTCAACCCAAAAGCGATTGCCGCGCTGCTGCCGTCAGTGGCGATTGGTCTGGTGATCAGTTTTATTCCCTCACTGCATGCAGTCGCGAACTTTAGCTGGTTTATCGGTGTGGCATTGGGCGCCGGTTGCTATCGCTGGCTAGCGCGTGCTGACCGTGAAGCGTCGGTCGCGGCGTATCGCACGACTGTGGCGGTGCAGAAGGATTAATGGTGGGCTGGTCGCCATGAATGGCGACCCTACGCTGGATGTGTAGGGCTGGCATTTATGTCAGCCAGGAAAAGCAAAAAGCCGATGCATTTCTGCATCGGCTTCTTTAAATAAATTGGCGGAACGGACGGGGCTCGAACCCGCGACCCCCTGCGTGACAGGCAGGTATTCTAACCAACTGAACTACCGCTCCGCGCTTTGTTCCCCGTCGAGAACGAGGCGCATATTAATAGCAGCTTCAGCACCCGTCAACGCTTTTTATGTAGGAATGTTTCGTTTGGCGTTTTTTTCAGCTTAACGACGATTTTGCACGCAAAATCAGCTGTTTTACACCCGCCACAAGCAGCTGCCGCCCTTCTTCTGCACTAAATCCAGACGACCTTCATGCGCGATTAACTCTTCGTCGCTGGCGGTAACGATGCGCAGGCCCGAACTCGGACGCACAATGCGTTGAATATTCTCACCGCCACCCTGATTGTTCTGCTCGCCGTCCAGCGAAAAGGCCAGCGAGGTTTGCCCGCCGGTCATCATCAGGAACACTTCTGCCAGAATCTCGGCATCGAGCAGTGCGCCGTGCAGCGTACGCTTGCTGTTGTCTATTTCATAACGGTTACACAATGCATCAAGGCTGTTGCGTTTGCCGGGATACATCTTACGCGCCATCGCCAGGCTATCGGTGATCTGGCAGAAGGTTTCGGTTTTGCCGATATCTCGCTTCAGCATGCCGAATTCATAATCCATAAAGCCGATATCGAACGAGGCGTTATGGATCACCAGCTCTGCGCCACGAATGTACTCAAGAAATTCGTCGGCAATATCCGCAAACAGCGGTTTATCAGCGAGAAATTCATCGGCAATGCCGTGCACGCCGAACGCTTCTGGATCCACCAGCCGATCGGGCTTCAGATACATGTGGAAGTTGTTGCCGGTCAGGCGACGGTTGATCACCTCAACCGCACCAATTTCAATGATGCGATGTCCTTCATAATGCACACCGATCATGTTCATGCCGGTGGTTTCAGTATCGAGGACGATCTGGCGGTTATTTGCAGTGCTCATAGGACTCGTTTTATGTCAGACTTGGCGTTTTGTCAGAAGGAAGTCTACCAGAGATGCGCAAACAGGTAGAAATATTCACCGATGGATCCTGCCTGGGCAATCCCGGTCCTGGTGGCTACGGCGCCATTCTACGCTATCGCGAACATGAAAAATTGTTCAGCACCGGCTATCGTCTTACCACCAATAATCGCATGGAGTTGATGGCCGCGATCGTGGCACTCGAAGCCTTGACGCAGCCGTGTGACGTGGTGATCAGCACCGACAGCCAATATGTGCGCCAGGGCATTACCAGCTGGATTCATAACTGGAAGAAGCGCGGCTGGAAAACCGCCGATAAGAAGCCCGTGAAGAACGTTGATTTGTGGAAACGCCTCGATCTGGCGCTCAGCAATCATGAAATTAAGTGGGAATGGGTGAAAGGTCACGCCGGTCATCCAGAAAATGAACGCTGCGATGAACTGGCACGCAGCGCGGCGGGTAATCCTACGCAGGATGACATCGGCTATCAGGTTGAGTCCTGATCCTTCACTTCACGAAACTGGCGCGTCACGTTAACCGTTTGACGCAGCTGGCTTTGACTCAGATTCTTCTTCATTTTGGTGGGCGTTAACGGGAACGTACGTTTACGCGCCACTACAATATTCAAACACCCGAGTGCAGGTAGATGCGCACTGATCACCCTGCCGCCTTGTCGATGCCATGGCACCACCTGAAAACGCGTGCGGTATACCACTTCATAATTAAGCAGGTTGAGCCAATCGAGCAAACGTACCTGACTGAACATGCGTCCACTCCATGGCGCGCGTGAGTGCAAACCGGGAATACCTTTGCTAATACCTAACAGACTGAACGGATTGAAGCCGCTAATGATCATCCAGCCATCATCAATCAGCACGCGATCTACCTCGCGTAATACTCGATGGGGATCCTGACTCCATGCCAGCGTATGCGCGAGTAAACAGGCATCAACGGATTTCGATTCAAAGGGTAACTGGGTGGAATTGGCAATCACCTGTAGCTCATCGCCCTCAATGCCCACATTCACCTGATGCGATATGGCACACTGACTGGTGTTGATTTCTGCGCTGAGGCTGCCAATTTTAAGCATATGAAAGCCATAGAGCTTACCGAGATAGGGCTGCAGTTGCTGGGTGAGCGCGTCGCGAAAATAGTCTCCCATAGGCATATCGCGCCAGGAGCGCGGTGCAGTCAGGATTTGGCGTGTTTTAGCTGGCTTCATGCTCTACCATTTTCCTTTTTCTACGACCTGAGAGGTGTTTATGAATCTTACCAGCATTCCCGCATTGCAGGATAACTACATCTGGACACTGACGGACGAAGACAATAGATGTCTGATTGTCGATCCCGGCGAAGCACAGCCGGTGCTGGATAAATTGAAAGCGAATCGCTGGCAACCTGTCGCGATTTTGCTGACGCATCATCATCATGATCACGTCGGCGGTGTGAGCGAACTGTTGCAGCACTATCCCGATTTGGAGGTTTTCGGTCCACAGGAAACTGCAGATAAAGGAGCAAAGCGCATTGTGACTGAAGGGGATGAATTTACCCTACTTGGTCTGAACTTCCGCGTCATCGCAACGCCTGGTCATACTTTAGGACATATCTCATATTTCAGCTCCCCTTATCTTTTCTGTGGTGACACCCTATTTTCTGGCGGCTGCGGACGCTTATTTGAAGGCACCGCACAACAAATGTTCGAATCATTTCAAAAGCTTAATCAGCTACCTGAAGATACCCTTATTTGCTGTGCGCATGAGTACACTTTATCCAATATGAAGTTTGCTGCGGCTATTCTGCCCCAAGACCCTAAAATTTTGGCAAGGTATCAGCAAATTAAGGACTTACGCGCAGAAAACCGCATTACTTTACCGACAAAACTGGCCTTAGAGCGTGAAATAAATTTATTTTTACGCACGCAAGATCCTGATTTACAACAGGCTTTAGGCACTAATGTCTCATCGTCGGCGTTATGGCAAACTTTTGCCGATCTACGCGAGAAGAAAGACCGCTTTTAATTTTTGAGGTTGTGTTGTGGCGGACCGTCACGTATAGTTGCTCGTCTTTTAAGCGAACTATTGACACACACATGAAGGCTAAAGCGATATTACTCGCCTCGGTCTTGCTGGTAGGATGTCAGGCATCAAGGAATGACGCCAATATCCCCGTACAGCATGCACAGAGTCTGTCTTCAGCTGGTCAAGGTGAAAATGGAAAGTACGGAGATCGATTGTTGTCGCCGCGATGGCAGGATGATGGAACAAGCCTCGCAGAAGATACTGATCTCTGGAATCACATTAGTGACGAGTTGAAGATGGGGATTCCGGAAAACAGCCGGATCCGCGAACAAAAAACAAAATTTTTAAAAAATAAGAGCTATCTCCACGATGTAACATTACGGGCAGAGCCGTACATGTACTGGATAGTCGAGCAGATACAGAAACGTAAAATGCCGATGGAACTGGTACTGCTACCCATAGTGGAGAGCGCTTTTGACCCACACGCAACATCTTCTGCGAATGCCGCCGGCATCTGGCAGATTGTTGCACAAACGGGCAAAAACTATGGTTTGAAACAGAACCAATGGTACGACGGACGCCGCGATGTGGTGGCCTCGACCAAAGTAGCGCTGGATATGATGCAGCGTCTGAACGGTATGTTTGACGGTGACTGGTTACTGACCATCGCCGCCTATAACAGCGGTGAAGGGCGTGTGCTGAAAGCGATGAAACAGAATAAGGCGCGCGGCAAGCCGACGGACTTCTGGAGTTTATCGTTACCACGCGAGACGACGGTGTACGTACCTAAAATGTTGGCCTTGAGTGAGATCCTCAAGAACAACAAGCGTTACGGTATCAAACTGCCGACCCCGAACGAGAGCCGTGCATTAGCTCGCGTAGAAGTGGGACAGCAGATTGAACTGACGCAGGCCGCCGATATGGCCGGCATGTCTCTCAGCAAGCTGAAGACATTTAATGCTGGTTATAAAAACGGTGCCACAGCGCCAAACGGACCGCACTACATTATGGTGCCGAAGTCTAACGTTGCTAAGTTGCGCGATTCACTGGCTTCTGGTGATATCGCTTCCGTGCAGCCTACCGAGATGGCGAAAGTCAGCGCGGCAGGAAACAGCTACACGGTTCGCAAAGGTGACACCTTGTCTGGCATTGCCAGCAAACTTGGCGTTAGCGTCAGTGCACTGAAACAGCAGAACAATCTGCGCAGCGCTTCGGTTCGTACCGGTCAGACCTTGACCGTAAGCGGCAAAGCGAGCACGCAGTTGGCTGATAACGGCAACAGCATCACCTACCGTGTACGTAAGGGTGATTCTTTTGCCAGTATTGCAAAACGTCATGGTGTGAACACCAAAGATGTTATGCGCTGGAACAGTGATGCTAAAGACATCCAGCCGGGCGACAAGCTCACGCTGTTTGTGAATAATAGCGCAACACCTGATACTTAATGCCCCGAAAAGGCTGACTTTTGTCAGCCTTTTTCATTTTCTGCAATCCACAAAATGTGCCCTTCCCTTCTTAAGGCTTTTGCGAATAATCCGCCTTATCCATTACTGATAATTTTTGATTATTGCAAAGCGGCGTTCTGAGCGCGTTTCTTAACGCTCGATACCGTAGAGGGAGTTGAATTCAACCAACAGAGGATTGTGGTCTGAAGCGCGCGTTACCAGCACTGAGGCTTCACTCACCTTCATATCGCGATAGAAAACGAAATCCAGCGGACGACCAAAGGCTTTACGGCGATGGTCGTCCGTGAAGTTAACCTCCCGCAGTGACATATCCCGGGCAAAACGGTACAGCGCGTTCATGCGCTGACGGCTCCATGCGTTGAAATCGCCGGCCATGATTACGGGCCCACGATGATGTTGAATCTGTTCACCAATCGGTCCGAGCTGCTTGCTGTACACATCCACTCCGAGACTGAAATTCACCGCGTGGATATTTACCACCATCAGCATTTCGCCGGTGGGTAAAGGATAAGCCGTGACCAACGCTGATTTGGCCAAACGTAGCAATGGCTCTCGTTCACGCAATGGGCAGCAATACACAGGATGCGCAGAAGCCAACGTCATGACGCCAGAAGGATGTTGCGGTAAGACAAATGCGGGGACCTGATCGGCTGCGAGATAGTTGCTGGTGGCGAATTTGACCAGCTCAGGCGTGGCTTGCGCTTCCTGTAACAGCACCAGGTGAGCATCTTTGCCGAAGCCTTCCAGCACTGACATCCACTCTGCACGCTGCTGCTTGAAGATATTCCAGACTAAAACCCGCAGCGTTGGATCTGCGGGTAGAGGTGCTCCGGGCGGTAAAGCCTGTCCAGCATGCAGCATTGCCCCCGGCGGAAAGATCCGCTCAGCTGGCTGACCTGCTACATAACGCATTGAATAAGTTTTTTTTCGCACTTTCCCGCCTGACTGGATTACGACTCTGACTTCACCTGACTGTTATAGGGATTTTAGCGCGGGGTTTCAATTGATGTTGGTGATTGTCGGAATTCACCTCACAGCAGAGTAATGTAACAGCCTGCCAGTTGGCAGGCTGTTGTGCCTCTTATTCAATCGCAATCGCCGAGTTCGGCTTTTCGAGCTGACCGCTTAAACGTACCAGCAGCAACGCACCAAAAACAATGACAGCGCCTACCCATGGTGTTTGTGCCAAACCATAATGCTCAACAATATAACCACCGACCGTAGACCCCAGAGCAATCCCTATATTGAATGCCGCGATATTCAAACCTGAAGCGACATCCACTGCGCCCGGTGCAAAGTGTTCAGCTTTCTGCACCACATAAACCTGCAAACCGGGCACGTTGGCAAAAGCGAAGATACCCATGACCAACACCGTTGCCACTGACATGTAATGCATGCTTGCAGTGAACTGGAATACCATCAGCAAAATTGCCAGCGCCGTAAAGATCAGTGTTAGAGCGGGAACGGCTCCGCGTCGATCGGCCAGCTTACCGCCCCAGATGTTACCAATGGCAACGGAAATACCATATCCCAACAAAATCACGCTTACCGCGGTCGGCGAAAAACCGGCCAGCGACTGCATCATCGGCGCAAGGAATGTGAAGGCAGTAAACACGCCGCCATAACCCAGTGCAGTAATGGCATAGATCAGTAGCAGACGTGGATTAACCATTACGCGAGCCTGCAGTGCCAGTGTCGTGGCCGGTGGTTGCGCAATATTACGTGGGATAAGCACCTGACTTGCGACTAATGCAATCACTCCTAATAGCGATACAGCGAGGAAACTTTCACGCCAGCCAAAGTGTTGCCCGATTAGCGTCCCCAACGGCACACCTGTTACCAAAGCGACGGTTAGACCACCAAACATGATGGCAATCGCACTCGCGGCTTTCTCCTTGCTCACCAGACTGGTTGCAATCGTTGATCCGACAGAGAAGAACACACCATGAGCGAGACCGGTCAGCAAACGGGCTATTACCAGCGTTTCATAGTTTGGCGCCAGCCAGGCAACCAGATTACCGACGGTAAATAGTGCCATCAATCCCATCAATAACTGTTTGCGGGCTAGCTTACCGGTTAAGGCGGTAAGCACGGGTGCGCCGACAGCCACGCCTAAAGCGTAAATGGATACCAGCATTCCTGCAGAAGGTAGCGTAATACTGAGCTGTTCAGCGATGGTCGGAATCAATCCAACAATCACAAATTCTGTGGTTCCGATGGCATAGGCACTGATTGTAAGCGCCCAAAGTGCAAGTGGCATGATTAACTCCCAATAAGGTTTTGTTGGGCGTTAGTATTACCGCATGCTTTAATGACAAAAAGATGCAAAGTGAGAATAGACTTTTGCTTTTGGAGGGATAATGAAGGCATCGTCAGATGAGTTAAAAGTGTTTATTGCCGTGGTTGAAAGCGGCAGTTTCAGCCGTGCTGCGGAACAGCTACAGATGGCCAATTCGGCAGTAAGCCGTACCGTTAAGAAACTGGAGAATAAACTGGGTGTTGCGCTATTAACGCGTACCACACGCCAGCTGGCACTCACTCATGAAGGCGAACATTACTTTCGCCGTGTGCAAAAGTTGATGCAGGAAATGTCTACGGCCGAGAGTGAGCTCATAGAGCGGCAAATGGCTCCACAGGGCATACTGCGCATTGATGCAGCTACACCCGTGATTCTGCATCTGTTACTACCGATGATTAAACCATTTCGTGAGCGCTATCCGGACGTTAGGCTATCGCTGATTTCTTCAGAGAGCTTCATCAATCTCATCGAACGTAAAGTCGATGTGGCAATTCGCGCTGGCAATTTAACGGACTCCACGCTACGTGCTCGCCTACTCTTCACTAGCTATCGCAAACTCGTAGCCACGCCGGCTTATCTGGCGAAATATGGCGTACCGGCTTCAGCAGCTGATTTAGCCTATCATGAATGCCTCGGCTTTGTTGAAACGCCCCGGTTAAATCGTTGGCCTGTCACCGATGAAAATGGTGACCTATATGACAGTATTCCGAGTATGTCCTCTAACAGCGGCGAAACTCTCAAACAGTTAGTTTTAGGCGATCAGGGTATCGCTTGTTTATCAGATTTTATGGTGGATAAAGAAATTGCGGATGGCACTTTCATTGAGCTGCTTGCTGAGCGACGCGTTCCAGTAAAAATGCCTTTTAATGCAGTCTATTACAGCGACTTAGGTGTTAGCCAACGCGTCAGGGCGTTTATCGACTTTCTGAGTGAATGGTTAAAAGATCAGCCCTGGCGAGTGCAGGGCTGAATATGGGTTAGTGATTAATCCCAGTCAGGCGCCAGACCTTCCGGGCTCACTAAACGCTGCTGACGATCCAGCGCTGCAATATCTGCCATATCTTTATCATCCAGATGCAAATTAACCGCTGCCATGTTGCTCGACAGGTTTTCACGTTTGGTTGATGACGGGATAACCGCGTAACCTAACTTCATTGCCCATGCCAGAACAATCTGAGCTGGAGTGGCTTTATGCTTCTGAGCAATCGCGTTAATCACCTCATCCTTTAGCGCTTCTCCATAAGCCAGCGTCATATAAGAAGTGATATGAAGCGCGTGCTGTTGCGCAAAATCGACTACCTGTCGATTCTGTAGGAAGGGATGCAACTCGATCTGGTTAGTCGCAATATTTTCCACACCCACTGCTTCAATCGCCTCTTTCATCAATGCAATTGGGAAGTTTGAAATACCAATTTGACGCGTCAGTCCTGCTTCTTTTGCTGCCATTAATGCCATCATACTTTCTTTAACAGAAATAGCTTTTCCGGGCGAAGGCCAATGGATCAGCGTTAGATCGACATAATTGGTACGCAGTTTTATCAGGCTCTCTTCTAAGCTCGGGATTAGCGCCTCAGAGGACAAATTCTCGATCCAGATCTTGGTAGTAATAAATAATTCATCACGCGCTACGCCGCTATCTGCAATTGCTTGCCCTACAGCAGCCTCATTTTCATAGATTTGAGCGGTATCGATAGCGCGATAGCCAAGATCCAGTGCATTTTTAACGGACTGAATGACGACATCGTCCTGAAGACGAAAAGTACCTAAACCAAAAGCGGGGATTGTCATGATTTCCTCATCGTATAGCGTTATGTTTCGATGGGAACTATTCTGGCAGGTTTATTATTGCTGAAAAATCCGCTTATAAGCAGAAGAATTTTGATTTTTCATCAACAATAACGAAAATATTACCAACATGAAAAAGCCCTGACTTTGCAGTCAGGGCTTATCAATTAAGTGGCGGAACGGACGGGGCTCGAACCCGCGACCCCCTGCG
>NZ_AKIU01000027.1:0-23090 GCF_000282675.1 Pantoea sp. GM01
GCAGGAGCACATCAAGCTGGCGGCCGAGTACGGCAAAAGCCAGCTCAACATGGGGCATCTGGTGGACTCGCAGCGCAAACAGCGCGGCACCGGCTTTGAGCTGCGCACCGATGAATACGGCGCAGTGCGCGCCGCGCGCGGCCTGTTCCTGAGCTCACACGGCCAGCAGCAGGCGCAGGGCGAGGTGCTGGAGATGTCGGCGGCGGTCGGTCAGATATCGAACGCCAATAATCAGATGGCGGCCCTCACCAGCGCCGCCGAAACCGCCGGTGCGCTGACCGGTGACATCAGCACGCAGGCAAACCTGCTGTCGGACCGGCTGAAGAATCTGCAGTCTGCCGCCTTGCTGGCCAGCGCGCCGCTGGGCGTGGCGCTGACCTCGGGCGAGCATCTGCAGCTGACCAGCAGCCAGAACACGATGCTGAATGCCGGTCACAACCTTGACGCCGGCGCGATGAAAAACCTGTCGCTGGCCGCCGAAAAGGCGCTCGGCCTGTTCGCCCACACCGGCGCGATGACGATGATTGCCAACCAGGGCGAGGTGCTGATGCAGGCGCAGCACAATGCGATGACGTTCAACGCCGCGCAACACATCACGGTAACCAGCACGGAAGATGAAATCGTCATCAGCACGCCGAAAACGCTGACGCTGAACGGCGGCGGCTCGTACCTGAAGCTGAGCGGCGAAGGCGTCGAGCACGGCTCGCAGGGGCCGATGATTATGAACGTGGCGCAGTATCTGATACCGGCGGGCGGCAGTTCGCTGGATGTGGCCGAGATGCACTTCGCCGAAACTGAAATTGCGCCGGTACCGGAACAACGTAAAGGACTGATTTCCCGCTAAGGAAGCATTATGAAAATCTGTTTTCCCATTCGCGATCTGAATGGCAAAGAGTTCACGTCAGTGGATGAGGTGATGAGCCTGATTAACAGTGAAGCGCACGGCACCTGGCTTTTAGGTGCTAACGGCCTGTGGCACGGCGGCATTCACATCAGTGACATTACTCAGCCATTTTCGGCGCTGAATAAAGATGCACAAAATGACAGCGATCCTATCCCGCTGCAGTTCATGGCAGATGGAACCGTGGTTGCCTACCGGGTAAATGATGTTTATCAGACCGCGCCATATTGCGGCAAACCACTGCGTTTCAGTTCCTCGTTCGTACTGGTTAAATCCGTGTGCCAGCCCGATCCGGCAAAAAATGAATCCTGGCTGGAGTTCTATTCGCTCTACATGCATCTGGCGGCGGTAGAGGATTACCCCAAATCGCCTTGCTACAAGGTTTCAGCGGGACACAACGGTATTTCCGTGCGGAAATACATTAAAGGCAACTATGGTGTGCCGGAAGCTGAAAGCAGTCCTCAATATTCCGCTGCTTACAATGCGCCAGCGGCTGTCGGGGGAATTAAGGTTAATGAAGGCGACCGGTTTGTCGTTTCGCGTACCGGGCGCTTTTATGTCACCCGAAGCCGGGAAACTAAGCTACTTACTTTTGGCCTGTCGCGGCTGCTGAAAGACGGAAAGCTTTCAAAAGAACAATACTGGATCACGCTGGATGCGGGTCTGATGGAGCGGAACGGCGAAATATATGACCTGATGCCGGGCTGGATGAATCATGCCGTGGCGAAAGGCGTTTTCAACAGCGTCGTTAATACCGATGGCAGTGACGTCTGGAAGGTTTCAGCGGGTTCGCCGGTCGGTTTCATGGGACTCAATGAAGTACCCGGCGTTGGGCAACTGGTCGAGCAGGAAAGATTTGTCCATCTGGAAGTGGTAAGCACAGACAGCAAAATGCCTGCATTTCTCTCCAATCCCGCATCCGTTACCACCGGTGGAAAACTGGTTCGCACCATTGCGGGTAAAAAAATGCACCTGCGTAATGGTGAAACCAATCCTCCGGCTTTCACTGCTTCAGAGGTCGCGCTTGCCAGCGGTGCACTGATGAGTAGAGAGAGCACTTCACCCGTTAAAGATGCCTCAGGAAAATGGTGGTTTAAAGTCAGTGATAATGGCTGGATGCCACAGGCAGACGTTGAAGAGATAGAGCAATATGATTTGCTGAAGCAGGGATTCTATCCGCTAGCAGAAGACAGCGACGGCGATATCATGCACACCTTTATGGAAGGCTGGGTATCTGAAGCGTTTGGTCAGGTCGCGAAAGTCAGTGAAGGAAATAATTCAGGCCCCTTATCCGCCCGCGTGCCGGACTATTACCGCACGATGATGGGCAAGCTGGATGAAAATAAGGATGGCAAGATCAGTGCCGATGAAATCAGGCGCGCGTTGAGCCGTCGTGACCCACAGGTCAGAAATATTATTGATCGCGTGGTGATTAAACATCACAGCGAATGGATCGGTGGACCATCCGAAGAACGCTGGAAAGGGTTTTATAAAATACTGGACAAGCTCTCAATACCTTACTGCACTAAATGGCAGTCCGGGCATGAGTGGATGAGTGGATGAGTAAGATTGATGCATTTAAGGGTGGTAATCCGATATGGCATATGCATCCACTCAGGTTTTTAAAATGTATAGAGCGTCCCTTGAAAGTAACAAGGGAAATGCTAAGAGAAATATGGACTGATAATATAAAAGTTCCAGACTCTATTCTTGATTCTGTTTCTGAAGAGTTAACCCTTAGTTTTGAAACTTCGAAGATAGATACGAGGAACAGACTTTATCATCTTATTGCGCAGGTTTTTCAGGAGGTTGGGCCTTCATTTAATCTTATTGAAAACTTCAATTACAGACCAAATGTCCTTAAGGCTAAATTTGCATATTATAAATTACATCCTTCTGAAGCTGATGATGATGGTTTTATTCCTAATCAACAATCTGCTAAACCACAAAATATCGAGAATAAAGCATATGCTGATAGAACCAGTAATGGTTCTTTTGAAAGTGGAGATGGCTGGAAATACAGAGGTAGAGGAATGAAACAACTCACTTTCCGTGGCAATTATCGTTCATTTACCCAGTATCATGCTGAAAAGTGGGGAGGGGATTTGGACTTTGAATCTGATCCTGATTTGCTATTGGAAGCTAAGTATGCAACGCGATCAGCATTGTTTTTTTGGGATCATAATAGTCTTCCAGAGCTTGCGGATAAAGGAGTTACTAAAAAGATTTCATATTCAATTACAGCCATTGTGAATAAATATGATGATCATTATGATGACAGATTTAATAATCTAAACAACTTCTTAAGTAAAAGGGTTTTTGATGCGTTATTTTAATTTTTTACTGCTGGCTTTAATTTCGTTTAATTCCCATGCAGCAATGTTCAGTATCAGTGAAAATGCAAGATCAATTGATGGTGTTGATTACTATTATCTTAATGTGATAGATGGTAATAAAGCGAAAACCATACCTATACCTTTAGAGGGTAATGCAACGAGCATTAATATTAGTGGTGATTATGACTTCATTTGTCCTTGGGGTAAAGTCCGAGGTGTAAGGCTAAGTATGTCTTCATCAACCGGTGATGGAAGCATGCAGATAAATGAGTTTTACTATTTTAATGAAAATCTTAAGAAGGTTTTCGCTAAATATTATACAACTTTTAATCAAAGGGATTTTGTCTATCCAATATCCCTTCAGTCCTCTGTTTGTGATGGTGGAGGTAAGGAAAATAACAATTTAATTGAACAAGTTATTTCAAATGGTCCATTTAAGGTGAAAGGAGTGGACAAAACATTCGTTAAGATTGTGAGTTCTGATGATTTGAAATTGCTAATTGAGAAAGAGGATGGTGAACAGATCCTTAGCACATTTGGTTTGAAATGGGGTGTTTTTCCTGATAGTAAAACACTTTTTTTTATGTCAGTCGGTTCTCAAATGAATTTAGTGAGTTTGATTGGTTGGGATAAAAGCGCCAATAATACATGTTATCGTATTGTTGCTTTTTCATATGATAAAAAGGGTTATTTTAAAAATAATGAGCTAATCTCTAATGACCCAAAGTTAGCTGGTTGTGATGCTGATTCAAATCCTTTTCATTACAAAAATGCAGGTTCAATTAGAAATTATATCAATAATATAAATGTTAAATAAATTCAGTTGACGTCGGGCCAGAGCAACACCGGTTAGGAGTGCATTATTGATATTCACATCGGTCGTAAGTGGAATTCGGTGCGTTCTTTACCCGCCTGCATCATGAGTAACTGTTCTGCAATCAGAGTTTCAGGATTGGAGTGATTGATAGAATGAAAATAATCTTTATTATGATGTTGATTTTTGTTTCTCACTTTTCAACTGCAAGTGATATTTCCAACGCAACATATACAGTATCCACTGTTTATAAAGGAACCCTAGGTAAAAGTGAAGTTACCATGTATCTCAATGTTGATGGCGAAATGGTTTCAGGCAGTTATATGTATGATCGGTATAAGAAAAGCATAAATATTACAGGGGTCAAAAAAAACAATAAGTTGATTCTCAATGAGAAATTAATAAATGGAAGCGCTGTGTTTACACTAACGCTAAATAAAAACATTTATCAAGGTGAATGGTGTTACGATAAGTGCATTCCGATAGCCTTAAGATTTGATACTTCCTTCATGGAAGGTCAAATACCAAGTGTTAGTATCAAGGATGATGATTCTGGTACATACAAATTGATAGTTAGCGCTGGAGAGAAAAATAATGAATTAATTATAACTGATTCCATTGATCAACCGAAGTTGGATTTTTTTGATTTAAATAATGATGGATTTTATGATTTGGTAGTAAGAACTGACATCCGGCCAAATAATGGAAGCCAAGTAGTATTCATTTCAACAACAAATGGCTTTATCAAGGATGAAATTTTATCTAAGGCCAATGGATCATTTGAATATGATTATATTGATAATCAAGTAATCTTTAGTTCAAAAGAAGACTGCTGTAATAAATACAGCAAGGATATTTATTATTATTATGGAGTGGGCTTTATTTTAAAAGACTCGCTATTTTTTGATTATGGTATTGATAAGGGATTTGATAAAAACAAAAAAAACAATTTCAAAATTGTACTTTGAAAGTCATTGAGGTTTTAATTTCCCGATTTCCTGGTGTTGTGTTTTTTACCACCATGAAGGTTGGTTTTTATTTCTGATAGAGGGTGGTATGCGTTGTTTTATTTATAAATTAATATTTATTTTAACGTGCTCATTTTTTGGAGTGTCTGGTGTGATTCCAGAAATTCAGGCTAATATTAATGAATGGTCATTACTAAAAAACGGTGAAAGTTATTTTTTAAACTATAAAGGTTCAAAAGGAATTGCATATAGTAATAACTCATTAATTGATGCTGACCTTGATAGATCCAGCATTGCCTTGACAACAAAATCGGATGAAGTAGTTTCATTAGTTTTGAGCTATCCTAGAGATATCTATTCTTTTATTTTTTCATCAGAACCTACTCCTCATATATTGTCAGCTTGCAAGCAAATAAATCTTTCAGCTATTGATGACTCTCAAGCTGCAACGATTATGGTTTTGTGCTCTAAGAGTTCGGTCTTGAATAATGAGAGCTTCACGAAGCTAAACGCAGAGCAACTACTCAGTCCAAATAATCTTTATCTTGACGGAAAGGTTAAGGTGGCAATTGAGAACGAAAAGGTGTTTTTATTTGATGATGATAATGTTCAGAGGAAAAATAGACCGTATCTCATTAAAGGGGATGTTGTAGAGGTTTTAGAGTATAAAACTCCATGTTAAAGATTAAGTACACAGGAAAGAAAAGAGATGTTTTAGGGTGGATTAATTTTTGCGACATTTTGTGAAAGTTACTTGCTCTTTTATAACGTAAAAATCAACTTAATTTTATTTAAAGCTGTAGCGCTGGGTGCAACGTGAATTTTCCATTACTTATATTATTTTTCCTGTCTTTTAATGCTATGGCTGAATTTTCTGGTGATTGGGACTATGAGTATGGTTCAAATTTGATGAGTTTAGTACTCTTTGAGGATAGTGGTAAAGTTTTTGGTAGGTACTGCTTTGTAACTAACTCTGGGAATCGGATTGATTGTGCAGGTGAAGATGAGGTCAATGTTAAAGGGACCGTTATTAATAACGTTGGTCAAATAACATTTGAAAGTACTTTTGGTGGCACAGGAAAGGCGACTATTAAAATCAATAGCGATCTTCTCACATATACAATAACTGATCACGCTCCCTTTGTTGAAGCCAATATGTCTGTTCCTCATGTGATTATTTTTAATAAGCGCAAGAAATAAGAGGGAGCCACGACTCGTGAGAATGATTGTAATTATATTATCCTTGATGATATTCAGTGTCGCTGCAAAGATTGAAAGGAATATCTCTTGTTTTGCATCTAAAAATAATAAAATAAAACTTAAGTACGTTGTAATTTACGATGATGGAACCGCACTAGGCTATGTAAAATACAGTAAGTCAATTTCTTCAGTTCCATTAGTTTTTATAAGCAAAACTGAAGGCGAGGTTGAAGGGGGAAGGCCAGTGGAAAGAATCCTTACTTGGCTAGAGGTAATTGATGGAAAACTTAACGGGAAATATGAAGTTATGTCTCAGGGAGCAAGATATTATAGTTTTATTTATAAAGGCAGTAGTGGAAATGGTTTCAGTTTTAATGAGGATGTTGATGCTTACAATACCGATCGTGATGATTGTATTTGGAAGTGATGTTGTTTTTGCTATTTAATATACATCTCTCATCCGAAAGTAATTTATAATTAACAATGAAATTTAATTCCAGTTTTATTAGTTAATGATTTCTTGATGCTAACCCCGAGATTTTCAACATGCTCCCATTTATCCGCAAAGGCGATAAAACCACGCACGGCGGTCAGGTTCTGACCGGCTCTGAAACTATGCTGGTTGGCGGTATCGGCGTTGCTCGCAAAGGCGACCAGGTTTCCTGTCCAAAAGAGGGCCACGGTCTAACCACCATCGTTGAAGGCAATCCTGACTATCTAGATCACGATATTCCCGTCGCTTTCCAGGGGCACAAATGCGCCTGCGGCTGCACGCTGATCAGCTCGTTTGCAGCGGCTAAGGTAGGCTGAAGATGCCCGTCTGGCTGGATGCCATTCCTGAAAAAGCGGCAAAAGTGAAACGTCCTGACACGCGCCGCTGGCTGATATTTCTGGCGGTTGTGCTGCTCCTTGGTGCGGCAATCGTTGCCTGGTTCTGGCATGGAGACCGGGCGGGTCTCATCTTCTGGTGTTCGGCTATCGGCTTGCCGCTTTGTCTGTGGGGACTGATATTTAGCTTTCGCCGCGTGGCTTATAAGGCACATCAGGTTGGTGCGCAATCGTGGGATATCGAGCGCGAACAATTAATAAAACAAGAAACTCAGCGCGGCCAGCTTCCTGCCTGGATTCTCGATGCCGGGATTGAAATTCGCTCCGGACAACGTGCAACCAACATTGTCGATGCCATCGAAACCGCATTTCCCGTCGTCGAGCGTTTCGTTCCAACCGGCAAAGTGGCGGCCATTCAATATGCCGCGCTGCCCAATCGTGAGTTCGCTGCGCAACAAGCGATTGAACGTCTAACCCGTCGCATCACAGACGTGATTGCGCCGCTGCGTGAAGATCTCTCCTGTTGGTTGCTGATTGACAGTGACATCGCTGAAGAATCTCAGACTGAAAAACTGATTCTTCAGCACCTTAATGAGCAGTCTCATCGCCCATTCAACCGCATCACCCAAAACGGCATGGCCGGGTTGGATAACTGGTTGGATCGCACGATGGATACGCCAGCCATATTGGTGGCGATATCAGCGCATCTGCCCGAATCCCCGCAAAATGGCGGCGCCGACGCTTTTACCGCCCTGGTATTAGCGAATCGGGCTTCGCACCATTATCCGGATGCTGCGCGCCTGCACCGTCCCGAAAAGGGTTCATTTGCTGGGCTGGATAAAACACTGCAACGCGCAGTGCTGTGGGCAGACCTGAAAGCGGAGAACCTCAACGGTGCATGGATCACCGGTGAGGCCGTAACGCAGGGCGCGGCGTGGAGCAATGCCTGCGATATCTGCAAAGTTACATTCAGCATGACGGATGATCTTACAGTGCCTGACTCCGTTATTGGTTACACCCATATCTCTGCGCCGTGGCTGATGATCGCACTGGCGCAATCGGCTCTTGAAGCTGAAGAAGCGCAGGCCATCGCCTGTCAATCAGCGCCTGAGAGCGATGAGGTCTGGGTCATGGTGGTAAGAAAAGAGCAGGAAGAGAAAGGATTAACAGGGAATGTCTGAAGCAAAAAATAAAACCATTATTGGCCCGTGCGTCGCCGGGGCCATCTTACTGATTATCGTCATCTCATTCCTGCTCTGGGCTTTTCCGGAAATGGTTGAAGCGGCCACCTCAATTCCGCCGGTTACCGGTTTGCGCATCCTCACCTGGGCGGCGGTTGCCATGGTGCTGGTGCTGCTGATTGGCTGGACGGTGGAAAGCCTGTTTCGCCGTTCAGGTAAAACCGGCGTGCAGGCAGCAATGGAGAAGAATAAGCAGCGGGCTGCTGGTGCCAATGATTCCGTCGATGCGCATGATGCGCTTACTCAAAAAGCCTTCAGCGCATTAACGCTGGCAGAGCATCTGCGTTTTCGCTTTGGCCGCCGCTGGCAGCGCAAGGTCAACATCATTCTGGTGCAGGGCGGTAAAGCTGATGTTGAGGCTTCTGTTCCCGCGCTCACTAGTGATATCTGGCAGGAAGGCGAAGGTTTCGTGCTGGTTTACGGCGGTGATGCACAGTTAGAACCCGATACCACACTGCTCGCAGAGCTGAAACAGCTTCGCTCTCGCCGCCCGGTCGATGGCATCCTGGCAATAGTCAATGGTGATGCGCTGCCGGGACTAAACGAGTGTGATGTGATTGCCCGCAACCGGCACAAAGCTGACAGCGTGCTCGGCTGGCAGGCACCCGTTTGGTTGTGGCTGAATCAGCCAACGCATTGGCCGCAGCATATTGATGCTGAAAACCCGGTTGCCGCAATGTTTGGGCCGGATGCGGATGCTAATAGCGCCGCTTCGCTGATTGAAGAACTGATCCCGCGCCTGCGTAGTCATGGAACCCTGTTATCGCTGGAAGACACGCGCAATGACTGGCATCTCGATCTGGCGTCTCGTCTGCAACTCAAGCTGGGTAACGATCTCAATAAGGCCATCAGCGCGCTGAAAAAAAGCCCGGCAAATTATCGTCTGAGTGGCGTGATGTTTACGCCACAGCGCGTTGTGAAGGATCATCATCCGCATATTCTCAGTGCTGCCACCCTCTGGGATACATTAGCCGAAAGTTGCGCTGCTGTGCGGCCACGTAAACTTTCCACTGACTGGATGCGCATCGCCCGCTTTGCCCTGTTTACCGTGTTGGGCTTGTGGTTCGCCGGAACGCTGTTGTCGCTAGCAGTGAACCGCACGCAGATTTATCAGGCGCAGGAAACCGCACGTTTAGCGGCAGATGATCGCGCACCGCTGACCGATCGCTTGCAGCACCAGATGGCATTGCAGCAGGCGATTGCCCGGCTACAACATCGCCAGAAAACTGGCGCGCCGTGGTATACCCGTTTCGGTCTCAATCAGGATGCCGAAACGCTGACTTCACTGTGGCCGATTTATGCGCGCGTCAATAATGCATTGATGCGTGATGTGGCAGCACAAACGCTGAAAGCGCAGCTCGACGATTTTGTCCGCCTTCCACCTGCCAGCAGCGAACGACTCAATGGCACGCAGCACACTTACGATCTGTTGAAAGGGTATCTGATGCTGGCGCGACCGGATAAAGCCGATGCGGAGTGGCTGGCGAAAAACACTCCGCAACTTTGGCCGCAGCGCGAAGGCGTGCAGAAAGCAACATGGCAAACACTTGCACCAAAACTACTGGGATTCTGGGCGCAGAACGTCCCGCAGCACCCTGAATGGAAAATCAAACCTGACAGTCAACTGACCAGCACCGTGCGCCAGATCTTGCTGAAGCAAATTGGTCAGCGCAATGCTGAATCCGGGCTGTATCAGGCAATGCTCAAGCGCGTGTCGCGTAACTGGCCAGATTTATCGCTGGCGGACATGACCGGCGACACCGACGCCTCTACGCTGTTCTTTACTGATGAAATAGTGCCGGGCATGTTTACGCGTCAGGCATGGGAAGAGCAGGTTAAGCAGGCGATTGAGGATGTGGTTAACGCCCGTCGCGATGAAATTGACTGGGTGCTGACCGACAAAATGCATCAGCCAGGCAGCGAAACCTCTCCGGAAGCGCTGAAAGAGCGCCTTACCGAACGTTACTTCACTGATTTCGGCAATGTCTGGCTGAACATGGTGAACAGCATTCAGTGGCAGGATGCAACTTCACTCTCCGAAGCAATTGGTCAGCTAAATCAGCTGGCAGATGTGCGTCAGTCGCCGCTGGTGGCGCTGATGAACACGCTGGCCTGGCAGGGGAAAACCGGTCAGAAGTCGGAAGCACTGACGGATACGCTGGTGGACTCGGCAAAACAGCTGATAAGCCGCGAGAAGAAACCTAAACAGTTGATCTCACAAGCACAAGGTCCGAAAGGCCCGCTGGATGGCGTCTTCGGCCCACTTGCCAGCCTAATGGAAGGCAAAGACGGCACTGGCAGCAACGGCAATCTCAGCTTTCAGTCGTGGCTGGCGCGTGTGACGCAGGTTCGACTTAAGCTGCAACAGGTCACCAGCGCGCCAGATCCACAAGCGATGGCGCAGATGCTCGCGCAAACCGTGTTTCAGGGCAAATCCATCGATCTTACCGATACGCGCGACTATGGCAGTTTAGTCGCTGCCAGCCTCGGTCAGGAGTGGAGCGGCTTTGGTCAGGCCCTGTTTGTGCAGCCGCTGGATCTGGCGTGGCGCCAGGTGCTGGCCCCGGCGGCGGACAGCCTGAATGCACGCTGGCAGTCGACCATTGTGCAGCAGTGGAATACCGCATTTGCCGGACGCTATCCGTTTAAAGCCACTGGCAGCGATGCGGCGATTCCATTGTTGGCCAACTTCGTGCGTGCCGATTCCGGTCGTATTGCGACCTTCCTGAAAACTAATCTCGGCGGCATTCTGCATCAGGAAGGCAATCGCTGGGTGGTTGATCCTTCTGCCAGTCAGGGCATGCAGGTTGATCCGGCCTTTATTGCGGCGATCAATCAGCTCTCATCGATTGCCGACATTGCCTTTTCACAAGGTGATGCCGGTTTACGTTTCGAGCTAATGGCGCGGCCTTCGCAGGACGTCGCTCGCGTACAGATGACCATTGATGAGCAGAAGCTGGATTACTTCAATCAGATGGAAGGCTGGCAAAGCTTCCGCTGGCCGGGCGAAACCTATTATCCCGGCGCGAATCTGACGTGGCAGACGGTCACCAGCAGCGGCATGCAGCTGTATCAAAACAATCAGGGCAACTGGGGCTGGATTCGTTTACTGGAGAAAGCACAGAAAACACCGCTGGATAGCAGCCGCAGCCAGCTAACGTGGAACACGTCAGACGGCAAAGCGCTGAAGTTTATTCTGCGCAGTGAGCTGAGCGAAGGGCCTCTGGCGTTACTGAAGCTGCGGGGTTTTAGCCTGCCAGAAAATATTTTCGACGTGGATGCTAACGCCATTAACGACGCAGTAGTGCCTGAAGAAGCCGCACCGCTCCATGAATAATAGTCGACACGACAGGGAAAAATAATGACACCAGAACAACGATTACAGGCCAGCGCTGGAGCGACTTCCGCGCGTAATATCAGTGCCGGAATGGCGCTATGGCAGAACTGGTTAGCACCGTTCAGTGAAAGCAATCCAACCGGTGACGATCCGGCTTATGAAGATGATTTCCAGGCGATGCGCGACGAGATCAATAAGCTCTCCGGGATGGATGCCGATCTTTTGTGCCAGCTAGCGGAAACGCTACTGTGCGAAAACGTCAAAGATATCCGCGTTATCACCTGGTATATCCTCGCCCGCTTAGTCAACGACGGTGAAAAAGGGTTGGCTGAGGGCTTGCTGCTGCTGTGCGCGATGGTGGAACGATTTGGCGATAAGTTGCATCCCCAGCGCGCCAACGCGCGCAAGGCAGCAGTTGAATGGCTGAACAGCGAGAAGGTATTGAATGTGCTGGCGCGCTGGCCGGAAGTGGTGCCGGAAGACGCTAGCTTGAGTTCCGGAGCGCTGGTGAAACTGTCTGAACTGACGCAACGATTGCCGGAAAATGAGCGACCTGTGCTTGCCGGCCTGTGTACCGCGTTAAAGCAGCGGTTGGATGGTTCTGGCGGCAGCGACGCGATGTTGCCGCAAAACAGCAGCAGCGTCAGTACAACCGCGCAACCATCAAGTTTGACGCTGTCAGCGGTGAAATCCGGACGCGATTTGCTGGATCAGGGCAAATTGCTTTCCGCGTGGCTCAGCAAACAACCGGCGGGCTGGCTCGCCTCGCACCGTCTGATGAAAACCCTGCGCTGGGACACCGTCGATGTCATCCCGCCAATGAATGCCAACAGCTGCACGCGTTTGCCACCGCCGAAAGCGGAATACCGTGCGCAGCTTAAACGGCTTTATATGCAACAAAACTGGATTGAGCTGGTGGAGTACGCATCACAGATGTTCTGCGAGGGCGTGAATCACTTCAGCCTCGATGTGCAGTGGTATCTGTGGCAGGGATTATCCCGCGCGGGAGCGCCGTGGGAACAGTACGCAGACTATGTGGTGTCGGATCTGGCGCTGCTGCTGGATCGTCTTAAAGGACTCGAAACACTCGCTTGGGATGACGGCACGCCGTATGCCGATGAAGTGACGCTGAACTGGATCAATGAGAAGGTGAGGGGCAATAACAGCGGATTTGGTGAAGAAGCCGTGGTGATGGTTAACAGTGATGCGGATGACGTGCTGGCGCTGGAAGCGGAAGCGATGGCCAAAGGTGACAGCGAAGGGCCTGAAGCCGCGCTGGCCTGGCTGCAAACCCGACCGGGCACCACTTCCGCGCGCAGCCGCTGGCTGATGCGGCTGGTGATGGCGCGCATCGCTGAGCAATTTGGTCGCAATGAAATGGCGCTGCATCTGCTGGGTGAACTCAGCGACAGCGCACCGCAAATGACGGTGATCGAATGGGAGCCGGCGTTGATGTTTGAGGTCTATTCCCGTCGCCTGCGCTTGCTGCGCATGAAGTCATCGCGCAGCGAAACCGACAAAACCCGCCTCACGCCGGAAATGGACAAGCTGATTGCCGCGATGATTCAAATCGATCCTTCCCGAGCCTTCGTGCTCTGCAATTAAAAATCACACCGCATCATTCGTAGGGTCGCCATTCATGGCGACCATGCCAGCAATTAACACCGATTTACCAGGAATTCACACATGGATGATTTAACCCTGCGCTATTACGAGGCGGAGATGCGCTATCTGCGCGAAGCCGGCAAAGAGTTTGCCCGCGCCCATCCCGACCGCGCGGCGATGCTCAACCTCGACAAACACGGTGCGCGCGATCCTTACGTTGAACGCCTGTTCGAAGGTTTTGCGTTTTTAATGGGACGTATGCGTGAAAAGCTCGACGACGACCTGCCGGAACTGACCGAAGGGCTGGTTAGCCTGCTCTGGCCGCACTACATGCGCACCATTCCGTCACTCTCCGTGGTGGCGTTTAATCCGCAGTGGCAGACGCTGCGCCAGGCCGAAATCCTGCCAGCCGAATTCTCGGTGTTATCGCGCCCGGTTGGGCAGCATAAAACTGCCTGCCAGTATCGCACCACGCGTGATTTGACTTTGCAGCCGTTGAACCTGGCTGATGCGCGACTGCATACCGAAACCAACGGACGCTCAACCATTCGCCTGCGCTTTGACTGCCCGGCAAAAGTCGACTGGAGCAAAGCGGGCATGGATAAAGTCTCTGTATATCTTAATGCCGACAGCCCGGTAGCCTCGGCGCTGCATCTGGCACTCACGCGCAAGGTACACGCGATGTACACCCGTCACGCGGGTACGCACACGGAGCGCAATGCGTTTGATGGCTGGTGCAAGCCGATGGGTTTCGACGATGCTGATCGTCTATGGCCGAAAGGCGAAAGCGCCTTCAGTGGTTATCAGTTGCTGCTGGAATACTTCAGCTTTCGTCAGAAGTTTATGTTCCTGGAACTGCGCGGGATCGAAGGCATTGGTTTGGACGCCGACAGCACCTGGTTTGAAATCGACATTGTGCTGAGTGAAACCTGGTCAGCGGATTTGCCGTTCGAGACCGAGAACTTTCAGTTGCACTGCGCGCCGGTGATTAACCTGTTCAGCCTGGAGGCCGATCCGCTGACACTCAATCCACTGGAAACCGAATATCTGCTGCGGCCACTGCGTTTGCAGGATGGTCACACCGAAATTTACAGCGTGGATGATATTCACGGCGCGATGAAAAATGGCAAAAGCCAATACGTGCCGTTCACCAGTTTCCGCCATCGCGGCGGCATGATGCGCCACGATGCGCCGGAGCGCTATTTCCACACGCGCGTGAAGCGCGGCGCATCTGGCATGCACGATACCTGGATTATCCTTGGCGGTCGCTCGTTTGACATCGACAAGCTGGCCGAAAAGCCTGAATCACTGTCGATTCGCATCACCGGAACCAACGGTCAACTGCCGCGCAAAGCGCTGGAAAGTACGCTGCTGGATCGCGTGGTGAAAGCGGGCAAAGTGCCGGTGTCGGTGCTGAATCTGACTGCGCCGACATTGCCGCTTTATCCGCCTGCAGCCGATCGCTTCCACTGGCGGGTAATGAGCCATCTTGGTTCCAACTTCCTCAGCATGATGGACAATCCGGAAGTGCTGCGCGGCACGCTGGCGCTCTATGACTGGACCAACGATGAGATGAACCGTCGCCGTCTGGAGGCGATTGTGGCGGTGAAACACAGCCTGATCCGCCGCTTCGAGCGCGGCTTTATGCTGCGAGGCGTGGATATCGAAATCACGCTGAATGCGGATAACTTCAGTGGTGAAGGCGACGTGAACCTGTTTGGTGAAATGCTACACCGCTTCTTCTCGCTCTATGCGGACATCCATCTTTTTAATCAGCTGACGCTGGTGCTGCAACCGACAGGGAAACGACTGCAATGGCGAGAGAATCACAGTCAGCACATACCGGGCTGACGGCACAACTGAAAGACGACATCTGGCGGGTGAATTTCTATCGCTACTGCCAGTTGCTGGAGCAGGATAATCCCGATCTGCCGCTGCTGGGTACCACCTGCCATCCGGCTAACGATCCGGTGCGCTTTCGTCCGTGGCCGGGCATGGGCTTTCCTGTTAGCGAACTGCGTGCGGTTGAGTTTGATGACGACAATCCAGCGCTGCCGCCGTCGGTCCGCACCACCTTTCTCGGTATGTACGGCGTCGATTCGCCGCTGCCGGGATCGTACCTCGATGACATCGCGCAGCGGCGTGAAGGGCATGAATCGCTGACGGCGTTTCTCGATATCTTCAGCCACCGCATCACCACGCAGTATTACCGCATCTGGCGCAAACATGCCTATCCGGCAACGTTTGAGGCCGGTGGTGCAGATAAGACTTCGCAATGTCTGCTTGGGCTGGTGGGATTGGGCATTCCGGGCACTGCGCAGCATGTGGCAACGCCGGTTTCACGTTTTCTGGCACTGCTCGGCACTATGCGATTGCCAACACGCAATGCGGAAGGCATCCGCGCGCTGGTGAATCTGTTGGCTCCGGGAACGCAGGCCACCATCAGCGAGCACGATCCGGTCAAAGTGCAAATCGCGCAGCGCAGCGGCTTGGGCGCAAATAATCGCGTCAACCTGGCGCAACGTGCCACGTTAGGAAAATCCGGGCAGGAGGCTAGCAGCCGCGTGCTGGTTTCCCTCGTTACGCACAGTGAGCAGGAAGCGCGCAGCTGGCTGCCCGGCGGTCATCTGCATACCGATTTGCTGGTGCTGATGCGTGTTTATCTCGGTTACCGCAGTGACGCGCGATTGCGCCTCACTATCCCGTTAACCCTTTTGCCGGAGCCACGCCTGGCGAAGTCACAACGCATCAGTCTGGGACGCACCGGCGTATTGGGGCTGAAAGAGGGCAAGCTGAGCAATCAGCAACAAACGCTCACTGTCAGTCTGGGATGTTATGAAGGGTTGCAATCATCAGGCCGGGAAGCGGCCACTAGCGGACATTACCGTTTCGAATAATCTGCATACAAGGAATTATCATGCCAGTTTTACGTGGATGGCGAGTATTACTGATCCCGGCCTTTTTCCTGCTGGCCGGATGTGGTCTGACCCAAACGGTGACCGATGGCACCGTCGATGTCACTAAATCGATCTTCTACAAAAAAATTAAGGTGCTGCACCTCGATTTCACGCCGCGCAAAGCAGCTAACGCCGACGGCGACCAAATCCCGCTGGCAACTATGGTGCGCGTCTATCAGTTGAAAGACAGCAAGGCACTGGAAAGCGCGGATTATCCTTCGCTGCTTCGCGATGGCGATAAGGTGTTGAAAGAAGATTTGCTGGAGTCCAAATCGCTGCTGGTGATGCCGCAGGGCAGCGTCAGCCTTAATATGCCGATGCATGCCGAGGCGAAATCTGTTGCGGTGGTGGCGCTGTTTAATCGCCCGGATCTCACCGATAACCGCTGGCGTTTACTGCTTACACGCAACGATCTGGACCCGGATTATCCCCGCGTAATTGAGCTGGGCGAAGGCACACTGACTCTGCTGCCCGTTAAGGAGTAAGCACATGGACAAGTGGCTATCCCGCTTCAGCGGGCAGAATCTGTATCAGCTTGATATTCACAACGCTGCTGTGCGCCCCGACGTGCTGCGTTTTCGCGGTCGCGAAGCGCTGAGCGAGCCGTTCCGCTGGGACATCGAGTTCACCACCGATGTGCCGGTTAAAGACGAACTGCTGAACAAATTCGCCACCCTGACGATGCGCAGCGGCAAGGTGGTGCACGGCGTCATCACCCGCATGGAGTGGCTGAGACAGAGCGCCGACCAGACGCACTATCGCGTCTTTCTTGAATCACGCCTTGCGCTGATGAAGCTAACCTGCGAGAGCCGGATATTCCAGAACCTCAGCGTGCCGGAGCTGGCGGAGCAGTTGTTGCGCCAGCACGACTTCGAAGGGCCGGATTTTGATTTCCGCCTGACGCGCGAATACCCGGCGCGCGAGCTGATTACCCAGTGGCAGGAGAGTGATTTGCAGTTCCTGCAGCGCATTCTGGCGGAGGTCGGCATCTGGTTCCGTTCCGGGATGAACGCGGTTACCGAACAGGAAATGCTGATTTTTGCTGATTCGCAGCAGGGCTATCAGTTTGACATGGCGCTGCCGTACGCCGAGCTTTCCGGACTGCACGACGGCGCACGCGAGTCGGTGTGGGGCGTGCGCACCTGGCACAACGTGGTCACCGGCAGCGTGAAGACCCGCGACTACAACTATCGCCAGGCGGGCGAACCCGGCGACGCTGATGCGGCGGTGAGCAGCGGTGCCAGCACCACCGGCGAATATTATCGCTACCCCGGACCATTCCTGAATCCCGGTGAAGAAGATGAAACCGAATCAGGACGGTTCTATGCGCGCATCGCCCACGAGCGCGAGCTGAAGCGTGCCGACTACGTGCATCTGTTCAGCAACGCCTCACACCTGAAGCCGGGCGCGGTACTGGAGCCGCAGGGCAACGCTATCCGTGCGCTGCAGAACGGCGTGGTGATGACGCTGGTGACCTTTATCGCCGCGCGCGATTCGCGCCTGCACGTTTCGGTCTGGGGCATGCCGTACAGCGAACACTTCTGCTTCCGTCCGGCGGCAGTGCCGCGCCCGGAGATTGTCGGAACCCATCCGGCGCGGATTGAAAGTCGTAACGCCGATGATATTTACGCCCATCTCGACGAGACGGGACGCTACCGGGTGAAGCTGGACGTTGACCGCCTGTTCAGCGAATCCGGCTACAGCTATGTGTGGGTGCGGCTGGCGAAACCCTACGCTGGCAGAGATTACGGCTTCCACGCGCCGCTGATTCACGGCACCGAAGTCGGCATTGCCTTTGACGGCGGCGACCCGGACCGCCCGTATATTGCCCACGCCTTCCATGACTCTGAACATCCCGACATCGTCAGCCGCGACAACCGCAGCCAGAACATTCTGCGCACTCCCGCCGGAAATGAACTGCGCATGGAGGACAAGCGTGGCGAAGAACATATCGCGCTCACTACTGAATATGGCAAAACCCAGCTTAATCAGGGCCACATCACCGACAAGCAGGACAAACCGCGCGGCAGCGGCTTTGAGCTGCACACCGATGAGCACGGCGTGATACGCGTGGCGAAAGGCCTATTCGTCACCGCCGACGGTCAGACTAAAGGCGCGGGCGAAGTGCTGGACATGGCAACCACGCTGCGTGAAATCGAGATTGCGATTAAACAAATTGAGCAGCTCAAGCTGGTGCAGGCGCAGGTGGATGCGCTGATTGTCGATATCAACGTGCAGCGCGAGATGCTCAGCCAACGCCTGCAGCCGCTGAACGAGCTGATTCACTTCTCCGCACCCGAAGGCGTGGCGTTCACCAGCGGCGAGCACCTGCAGATGACGGCGGCGGAGAATATCCACCTCAACGCGGGCGGTGACATCAGCGCCGGTGCGATGGACAACGTTAACCTGATGGCGGGCGAAAAGATCGGACTGTTTGCGCATAAAGAGAAGCTGAGCCTGATCGCGGGTGAAGGGCCGATAAAAGTTGAGGCGCAAAACGCGGCGATGAAAATCACGGCAGCGAAAAAACTTAGTATGAGCGCGGAGCAGGACATCCTGTTCGCCGGTAAAAAGCGCATCGTGCTGATTAGCGGCGGCAGCTATCTGAAGCTGGAGGCCGGGCGGATTGAGTACGGCACCGAGGCGAAGTATCTGCGGAAAATCAAACGCACGCATAAGGCGGTGTCGCGGGAGATGGAAGTAAACATTCCAGCGATGCAGTCTGCATTACCAGTTCTCTCATGTGGACTGAATTCAGCGTGCTTCAGAGTGACTGATAGCAATACAAGTGCCGATAATATTGACTATGCATGGAGAATAACTACACAGACAGGAAGTATTAATGGAATGAGCTGTCAGGCATTGACGCATGAAGTTAAAACAGACCTGGAAGAAATAATAATTCTCGATTATGTGTATCAAATAAGAGCAGGAGTAAGATAATGACTTTAGCCACTACGACCACTTCAACTTTGACGAATAAAAAGACTAAAGAAGTTAAGGTGGAGTTTTTTCATATTGATATGATTCCTGATGCGATGGATAAAATGAATTGGAGTGTGGCCGCAAAACTTATGCGGCATTGGTTTAGCATAAGTCCAGCATACGCATTTACTGAACAATCAAAACGAGCAGCTTTGAAAAATGATGCTACAAACTTACCTGATGCACAAGTTAATAGCGATATTATTAAAATGTCTTGGGCAATGCAAAATGGCCAAGTTAAAAAAGGAGTAAATGAACTTCGCCGCACATGGAAAAGTGTTAGAGGAATTGAGAGGCTGAAGTTTCAAATATCCAAAGGAAATATAAATAAAAACAATGAAAAAACGCTAGGTTATTCGGATAGCATTCGAGAACTTGATGCTAATGCCCAGGTGAACATTATGAAGATTGGAAATAAACTTGACACAATAAATGAATGGTATGGTGCAATGGGTAACACCACATTAAAGGTTTGTGTTAGAGGTAGAACAAACATAATTGATAATACATTTATAGTCGACAAAATAGGTTTCTATTTAAAAGATTCATACGATTTCGTGGATGATGACGGAAATCCCGAACCTCTAGGAATTTGGAGTAAAGATCGCATCTTGGATAAAAAGAGTTCAGCATTCTATATGTCAACATACCTTTCTGGAGTATGGGGAGTACTAGTTCGAAATTACTCAGGATTCGTACCCATATTTAATTCTGATTTTCGTCGTTGGCAAGAAAAAAATAACACTGGCGGGGACTTCATTGTTTTATCAGATGTACTATGGATGGAAGCTCTTCCAAAAGATAAGGTAATAAAGTTATGAGGGCGTCAACTGCAATAAAAATCATTGCAGCGCTATTATTTATTGCATGGGTTTTCTTTCCGTCAACAATAATAAGGCCAACATATACTAAAGTATTTCAAGAAACCAGTCCTGATATGAAATATAAAGTTGTCGTGTACCGCATAAAAATACTCTCCCCTATGTCATTATTCAAATACATCAAAGATGAAGACTATTTTTTCATTATTTATGACGGTAGAGGTAATAAAGTATTCAAACCTTCCCCATACTATGGAACATCTGAGATTTTAGCATATGACTCTATTAGATTTTTTTATGGGGAAAAACACTCTCTTTTTTATCCTGGCAACCAAGGATATGACTCTTTTGAATTATCAAAATGAACCAAAGGCTAATTCTTGCTTGTCAAATTATCCTATCCGGAATTCCTCATGCTGAGAACGGAAATGGACATGCTGCCGGTCTTTCCGGAGGGGAGACTCGACGATCCGACCATCGTGTCGCAAATCCACCTGACGCGGCAGTCGCTGGTATTTGACTCGCACAGCCTACTCAACCGCATCCGTTGCAGCCTGTGGGTGAAACAACAACTGGAAGAAAAACAGGTACCACGCAAAGAGTGGCATCGGCGCATTCTGGAACTAGAGAAAGGCTGCGACGACAGCTATCTAAATATCGATATTGAGGCCTGCTACACCTCCGTCACACTGCTGAACCTGCGCGACCACGGTGAACTCAACGGCCAGCCAGTTACTGAGCAGATTTATGTGCACAGCAAGCTAATGATCGTTGATGACCGCTGGGTGCTGGTGGGCAGCGCAAACATTAACGACCGCAGCCTGCTGGGCAGCGGCGACTCTGAACTGGCAGTAACCATCGCCGATACGGCGCACAGCTTCAACGATCTTGACGGAACGGGCACGCCTGCGCCGTGTCGTAACTTCGCACGTGAATTGCGCCAGAATGCCTGGCGTAAATGGATGGGTAGCGCGGCGGCCGAGTGTGAAGAGGCACTGGATAAGCCGGCATGGAGAGCAAGCTGGGAGAAGATTCAGGCGATCGCGAAAGATAATGCCCGGATTTTTGATGCTGTATTCAATTTTATCCCCCGTAACAAGCCCAAGCCAAAAAAGGGAACAGGAGAAAATTATTCTGATGATATTAGTCCTTCACAAGAAGGCGGGGACGTGCCAGCGTCAATTTGGCCAGTAATGACAGCTAATCAAAGTAACAACTTAACCGATAGAGAAAACATGCCGTTTTCGGAAATATTTTGGCATTCTTATAACAGTAATTCATTCGCGAATCGGCATCGACTTAATGAAATAAAGGGATACTTCACGGCTCTGTCAACAGGTTGGACATCCGGTGAAGATAACCTTATTCCATACAATATGAGACTAATTGCACAGAGAGATTTCTTAGGGAGTGATGAGTCCAAAATTTCCATGAATGAAATAGTTGAAAATGAAGAGAGGCTTTCGTGAGAAAAATATATTATCCACTATTGGCACTATGCTCTTTGATTTCAACTGATGCTGTGGGACAGGAGTGGAAGAACGAATGTGTTGGCTATTATCAGATGGAACTTCCCGAAGGCTTGGAAATTGCTTTGTATGCCGTTAAAAATCTCACTCATCCTCCCAGAGAGCCTAAAAGTGATTATGGTGTATTAATTCAGCGGACACGAAAGCCTGTGATTACATTCGGCGATGCAGTTTATGAAAATGGTAATGATAGAGTTCAGGCACAGTTTTCAGAATTTTATTATGGCCAATATAAGCTGGGGGTTTCCTCTAAATCTACTTAGTCAATTGATTTTTCAGCTTACAAAGAAAAAATCCGAGGTGATTATGAATTCCTTGCCATATCAAGTAGGGAAAAAGAAATAGAAGATTTAAGAGTCCTTCATGAACCACTAACGCCTGATGATGAGTTTCGCCGTCTATATGGATTTTTGATAAAAGAATATAATAATGCATTTACTATTTATCAAATTAGAGGTTATACCATACAGGCTAATAGTGGTAATCGCCTGTATCAGTTCTGGCCATTGAAAGATAAATATAAAGAGGATAAATCACAAACCGCAGAAAACCAGTGGCATAAAAAAGAGCCAGAAGTTAAATCGTTACTAAGCCGCTTTAGTCCACGAGAGTTGTATGAAGTACCAACCAAGCAAGGTTTCTGCATCCCTTACGGATTTATTGCCAATGATTCCGGTCAGGAACCACATAATATGGCGGTGACATACCGTCTGAAAGAGCATCCGGATGTCACTATATTCATACAGGATCTGGGACAGGAACCCAGCGATGGATTCATACGACCGGAAAATGAGAGTGAAAAAGATTTCATTACATACCTTTGGGAGCACAAATATCAGTGGGGTTCAGTCTATAAGGATTTGATTAGTCCAAAGTGGCGCACTATTGAAATGGATGGGCGTAAAGGTTTAGGGACTTTCGCGATGGCGGAATTCAGTGATGGCCGCGTTGATTATGGCTACGCAGCGTATGTGCGTGGCAATCACAACGCCAGAAACGTGCAGCCTGACCTGTTGATTTACGTTATGCAGTACAGCGTACAGGCAAAAGACCGTCCACCAATGGATAAGAAAGAGCTGGAGAAAATGGCTGAACGCATTGTTGCTTCGGTAAAACGGCGTTAATCGTCCTCGTGAGTAATGCAACACTAACCACTCTGAACATTGATTTACAAATGAGCTATGCCTGCGTCATTCTGCGGAATCTGCGCGACCACGGTGAGTCGGTTAGTGAGCAGATTTATGTGCAAAGCAAGCTGATGATCGTTGACGACCGCTGGGTGCTGATGGGCAGTGCAAACATCAACGACAGGAGCATGCTGGGCACCGGCGACTCAGAGCTGGCGGTAGGGATGGCAAAACCCTACGCCGGACGAGATTACGGCTTTCACGCGCCGCTGATTCAGGGCACCGAAGTTGGCATTGCCTTTGACGGCGGTGACCCGGACCGCCCGTATATTGCCCACGCCTTCCACGACTCTGAATATCCCGACGTCGTCAGCCGCGACAACCGCAGCCAGAACATTCTGCGCACGCCAGCCGGTAACGAACTGCGCATGGAGGACAAGC